>JAEHGL010000001.1 GCA_019248485.1 Candidatus Komeilibacteria bacterium S5_K13
GTACTTGATTTGGAAAGAAATAACAAAAAAAGAAACAAATGATATGTTTCTTGATAAATAGTTTTTGAATGAAGGTGTTCGGATTGAGACCGGACCGTAGGCTAAAAGCCAATATAGTATGATATCACATATAGACAAATATGTCAATAGCTAAAACAAAAAAAGACGTTGCACAACATGCATATCTTTTAATAATAAATATAAAATCAATTTAGGAGTTGGAAGACATTATCTCTATCGCTTTCTTTATCTCCTCTTTTATTCCTTTTATACAGTCATAATCTTTTACCTCTTCATCATTTACCCACGCAAAATCTGTAAATCCACCCTTTTCTAATACTACCTCACCACTCTTATAAGATGCAACAAATTTTGTCAAAATAACAGGAGTTTCATCAGGACGAATAAATGCAACGCTGTTTATATAATACAAATCATCATAAATTTCAAGTCCACACTCTTCAAAAGCTTCTCTTTTTAATAGTTCCTCTAATGCATTTTCAAAATCAAGTACATCGCCATTTTCCCTTGTGGGATTATTTATATCCAAGTCCTTCCACTCTAACTTTCCACCTGGCACAGCATATTTTCCAGGATGAACTTTTTCGCGCATATCTCTTTTTAGAATCAAACATCTTTTATCACTATTTCTGTAAATAATCACATTTGCAACAAAATAAAACAATTTATCTTGCTTAGCATTTTCTAAACTGATTTTTTTTGCCTTCATATTTTATATTTTATTTTCTTGCAACTGTGGCGTCTCAAAGCTTACATCTTTTGATAATTTATCAAATACCAAAGCTGACGCAATCCAAGTTATTGGAATTGCCCAAAACAAACCAATAAATAAACATATCATACCCAAAACAACTACAACTCCAAATGACAAATTAAGAAAAAATAGTCTCCATTTAGACCCATAAGTAATTTTTGCACTTTGCTTTAATGCTTCAATAGGCCTCGATCCTTGCAATATAAAATATGGATAAAAATGAAATTTAATCGACCAAATAACTCCAGGGACTATTAATAATATAAGACCACCTAAAACTATTAATGCATAAATCATGCTCGATAAAATATATCTCCATAAAAACTTTATTTTACTAAAAATATCAGCGTACTTAAAATCTTCATTTCTTGCAATTTTTAGAGATATATCAGCAATACCTAAAGATATTAAAAAACTCATTATGAGAACTATCATTTGTAAAAGAAAACTAGGAATTGTTACAGATAAAACACCTTTATATTTTTTATCCAAAGAATCCAAAGATCCAGATATAATGTTCAAAATAATTATTGTGACACCTATTGAGGCTAAACTCCAAAAATATTTTTTGGTTTTTAAAAATGCAAATTCTATTGCCTCTTCAATATTAAATTTCTTTTCGTTCATATTTTTTTATAATTTATTAATCGTCTTAACTATCTAAATCATTAATCCATTAACCTATTTTTTTATAATAAATGCTCTCATTAAATCTCTGTCAAATAAAACGCTTGATGAAAACTTATCCATGCTTGACCAGACGAGATTAAGTCCACTAGCCCAAGAATAATTTGTAAATAACTTTGAATTTATTCCAGATTGTTTTTGGTAATAAACGCCATAGCTATCAAAATTTAGAGTATTATTATTTTTGAACAAAAATGAACTCCAAAAGCTATTGTTCTTATTGAAATCCAGTGTAAATGGTAATTGATACTTAAGATATATTTCTTTTTCATCTCCAGGCTTTATTTCCTGCCAACCACTATATACAGTCTTATTGAATTCTGTATTGATCCTTATTCCAGACAATTCATCTACAAAATATCTTCCACTTAACTCATTGATTTCTGCGTCTTCTACTAAATAAGGTGATGACGTGCATGTTTTCTCTTGTTCAGATTCTTCAAACCCGCTCGCTTCAAGTAATTTTGACCCTTCTGGAACATAAACTCTTATATAATTTTTATTGATTGAATTTGCAAAAATATTATTTTCTTGGGGAATAAACTTTCGTTTTATTTTTACAGTATCAATAATGACCCCATTTGATAAAACACTAACATTATGATTTATTTCTTGGCTAATAAATTCATCTGTTTTACCACCACCTATATTTGAATTTATAACACTAAGATAGTCTTTTTCGGTGTCTGACATTTTTCCACCCCAATTTAATTTCAATATCTTTTCTTGGATGCTTGGATCTTTGAAATAAAATTGAATATCTTTTGTAACTATTGATTTTTCAAAAAGACTAAGCGCTTCTAAATAATCTATATCTTTTTGCTGAAAAATTTTATCAAGTATTTTTTGCATCAAGTCGCCTATTATTTCTTTTGGTTTGTTTTGTTCCTTGTCATAATCAAACTCAACATAATGCTGAACATCTTTAATAAAATTATCTGAGCTAACTGTCATATTATATTCATCAAGCTTTATTGGGCCAGTAATTTTAAGCAAATCTTTCATAATAGAACTATTTATAGCAACGACTCCATCAACTGTTGGTCCACCTGATTTGTAAAAATATTTCAAAATCATACTTGCAGAGCTAGGAAAATTTGGCCACCAATTTGCATCCCAAAAATTAAAACTAGGATTAGCAAAGCAAAGTGGTTTTGGCGGATTAATTTTTTCAAACATCCTAGACTGATAATCATAAGGACCACCACCTGGAACCCTGACGCTTGATATTTTTCCACGACTTACGTCAATTATTGCTAAACTCCCCATAAATCCACCTGTTGGCCTAAGTTCATTTGAATTTTGGAATAAAAATAAATATCTTTTCATTGACTCATCTCCCAATATTGTAAGCGATGAATCTAGTAAATTAATAAGCTCGTCAATATTTTTTGATAATTCTGGTAAATCTTTTTTCATTGTAAGAAATTTATTTCTATAATTTTCTGGTATCAAATCTTCATCAATATCGCTTATCGTATTCCCCACTAATCTGATTTCCTCTTTTGTTTCTTTGAGCTTGTTTGAAACAAGTCTTATCTTATCAGTGAGTGACATGTCTTTGTTTACTGAAAAAGCAACGCTTATTGAACTTGCGGCCCTAGAAAATGCCTGTCCCGCTTCAAGAAGCTTTGTTCCGCTGTCTAGCTTTTTGCCATCTTCTGGAACAAGTTTTAATATTTCAATAAGAAAAGAGTTGTATGCCCCTATTTCTTCTTGTGCTTGTTCAAATTTATTATTTGCACTACCAAAACTATTTTGTGCGGAATTGAAATCAGAGCTCATAAGCTGTCCAAAACCAGTTCCTAGTTCCATATATGCCTGCTCTGATATTCCCAAAATTCTTCCCTTTGTTGAACTAAACCCATTTGCAAGAGATAATGTGTGGATAAAGACTATTACAACTGCACTTATAGCAACAAACCCAAAAACCTTAAAAACATTTGATGTTTCAAATACAATTTTCTTATCAAAAAAATTTGTTTTAACTCGTTCTATTTTTATTATCTTGTCTTTTATCTTTCCCTCTCTCACAGCTCCAACGCTTGAAACTTTTTTCCCAAAAGAATTTACAAAAACGAAAGATCCATAAAGCACTTTTATAGAAAATTTAAAAACTGAAAAAACCATATTAAATAAAATATTAAAAAATCCACTCGCCCCTCTCCCAAAAGAATAAACAACATTAAATGATTGTGACTTTGCGGCTAGATGGATTACTTCTCTAAAATACAGTGATGATACTGTTTTTAGATCAACTTTTTCGGGCCTTTTGAGGAAAAATTCTTCCTCTACTTTTTTGACTTCATTTTCCTTAAAATTTTTCTTGAGATCAATAATATTTTTTGATTTTCTAGAGTGGTCTTTTTTGCTATTTACATCCACCACATCTTCGCTGTCAATCTTCATATTAAAATTATTATTCATACGCAAATATTCTCCCATTGCAACATCATCTTTTATCATTTTCTCCAGCTTACTTTCTTTCTTTTCTTCTATATCAATACCCTTATCTTTTTTATCAAAAATAAGCTCTTTATCATAACCGATAAGAGCCTCGTCAAGTAATTCATCTAATTCGTTTATAGAATTATTTACATTTAAAAAGTCTATGTAATGCTCTGAATTTTCTTCAACTTTATCCATTTTCCTTTCAAAATCAAAAATATCTTCTACTTCATTTTTTTTGTTATCACTTACAACACTAATTCTTGATTTTGATATTTTTTTAATTTTGTTTTTTGGCATAGCAAAAACTTTTTGAGAAACCCTTTTATCTACCAAAAAATCACTGTTTTTCTTAACAGTTTTCTTTTTCTTTTTGTTTTTTTCTGCAACAACATTCACAACTTTTTTCTCTGTTGCTTTTTTCTTTTTTAATTCACTCGGCATGTAATTATTATACAATATTTCACAAATATTTAGAAGTTATAAGTAACAATATACAAGATCCAAAATTCAAATAACAGATAAGTCACAATAATCAAATAACAATAATCAGATAATACATAATAACCAATAAACAAAACCTCCTTTAGATTATTTTTTTAGAATAAAAAAGTCCCCTTGCTTCAACAAAGGGACTGATATTTTAACTGCACTCCTGATTATTGCAAGGAGCACTTGCAACTTCTACTACCCTAGCACTTCCTTGGACATCAGACATTTATAATAATCTGACTCCCTCCAAGAAAATTTCTTCTTGCTGGTACTGGTGTACTGTCGAACAGATGTCTCCGTTTTTACTCGTACCCAGTTTTGGAAGACTACGTCATCGAGGTGATTGATGAGAGCTCCATCACCCCACCAAAGCGTGGCTGATAAAGCTGAATCAAAGCCTTGTGTCATTGCTTTCCACGACTCCTTTGGGTACAGGGCTAACTGCCTTTCGTAGGCTGCTTTTTCCCCACTAACCCAGCTTTCCTGACCTGGTTCATGACACAACCACGGTGTCTCATCACATATTTGCTGAACCTGCAGCACAGAATCAGCATTACTTATCATCTTCAGAACGCATAATTTCTGAAGAGGTTCCATGTTGTCATAACGCAAAGTCCAATAATATATAGGCGTAATCACCTTATTGGAGCTGAATATAAAACCTAAGACGATAAGGAATAAAGCTATTCCCAGGATAATAACTGTTACTTTTTTCATTTTTCCTCCCTTGGAAATTATATTACTCAGACGGTTTTTATTACCAATTTATGGCGCCAATCTGAGATTTATTTTCAATGTACGCATATTATCACATCTTTAATGTTTTGTCAATAGATTACAATACCACCTCTGAGGTGATGCAAAACATTAAAAAATGCCTTAAATAAGGCATTTACAAATGTGTTTTTGCTATTATCTTTAATATTGGGTATAAACTCTTAACGTTTCTTCTACCATTTTATTCCAACTATACCCACCTAATAACTGTTTTGAGCTTATCTTCAATCGTTCTCTTAAATCTTGATCATTTAGAGCAATTTGTAATTTATCTATAAAATCTTTTTCTTTTTTAGGATCAAAATATATTGCACAATCTTTCAGTATTTCTGGCAGACAGGAATAATTACTTGACAATACTACAGCTCCATTTTGCATTGCTTCAAGTGGTGGAAGACCAAATCCCTCACAAAGCGATGGAAAAACATAGGCCTCACATTTTTGATACAAATATGATAAATCCTCGTCTTTTACATATCCAGCAAAAATAATATTTGAAAATTTATTATCAGAAACATATTGTTTTAATCTTTTATAAAAATAATCTTCACGCCCAACTAAAACTAGCTTCAAATCTTTATCATAATATTTATTAAATGCACTACTTAAAAATTCTAAGTTTTTGTGCGGATAAGCGTTTCCGACATAAAGCAAAAATTTGTTTTCTATATTAAGTTTTTCCAAAATATTTGAAGCATTATTTTTGTTTTCTATCAATGTGTCGGAAACGCCTTCGTAAGTTACCACTATCTTTGATTCTTTAACTTTAAAAAATTTGACTATATCATTCTTTGTAAACTCTGATACTGTAATAATATTTTTTGATTTTTTTACAGCTCGAGAAATAATAATTCTATACAAAATATTCTTGAAAAAATATTTAAGTGGTGAAAGTGTTGTAGCCTTTACACTGGGATATCTTGTAAGAATAAGGTCATGAATTGTCACAACAAATGGATAGCGACAAAAAAATGGAATGTTAAAATGCGGAAAGTGAACAAGATCTGGATTTATTTTGTTTAAAATTTTTGGAATTTCAAATTGTTCTCTAAGTCCATACCAAGAAATATCAACTACAACTTTTTCAAAATTAGGATTTACTGGACTATACTTATTTTCATTTTCATGATTTATCAAAATATAGTATTTATTCTCCTTATCTATTTTTTCCAACTCAATTACAAGCTCGCTCACATATCTTCCAATGCCAGTTGCAGTTCCAAAAAATCTTGCATCAATTAAAATTTTCATATTTTATTAAATAAATTTAATAATTTTTGTGCTGATAAGTGCCAATTATCATAATAAGATTCATCAAATATTTGATTTTTATAATGTGAAAATAATTCCTGGTTTTGTAATAAATTACAACACGCAACATAAATATCATTTATTTCAAAAGACTCTATTAGAAGTGCGTTTTTGCCAATTACCTCAGGCATTGAAGAATTATTTGCCGATACCACAACACAAT
Organism: Candidatus Komeilibacteria bacterium S5_K13; assembly: GCA_019248485.1. Taxonomy (GTDB): domain Bacteria; phylum Patescibacteriota; class Patescibacteriia; order UBA1558; family S5-K13; genus S5-K13. The sequence goes on from JAEHGL010000001.1 coordinate 6,654, forward strand.
TACAAGCAAGCGCTTCAAGTGGCGGAAGGCCAAAACCCTCATAATAAGATGGCCAAACAAATATTTTGGCGAGATTGTAAATCGAGGGCAAATCAGCCCCTGGCAAATAATTTAAAAATATTGTTCTTGAAATGATATCATCCCCTAAATTATTTAAAGTTTTTTCAAACTCAGTCATATTCCAACCCACTTCACCGCAAACTAGTAGATACAAATCTGGAAAATCCTTTGCTAATTTTTCATATGCGCCTATAAGACTTGTTACATTTTTCCTGGGCTCAATAGTTCCTACAAATAATATAAACTTTTCTGGCAAAGAATATTTCTGTCTTATAAATTCTAAATAATTAGAATCCTCTATTCTATGAAATTTTTTGTCCACCCCAAGAGCTGAAACAATTATTTTGTCATGTCGCGCTTTATAATATTTTTCTAATTCATAGGCCGTATTATATGATACTGATATCAAATAATTACTCCTTTTAATTATTTTTTTTGGCGTTGTAATAAAATGCCATAGTCTTCTTTTGAAATTAAAAAAATAATTGTGTTTCAAAAATGACAAATCGTGAATTGTTGTAATAAGTTTTGTTTTTTTATATTTAAGAGAGCAAATATTAAGATTTGGTAGCCAAACAATATTTGCTTTAATTTTTTCTCCATTATATTCTAAGATATCTATTTTTGGAAATTTAAAAAAATAATTTGTAAAATATACAAATTTATTTGACAACTTCTTGTGAATATATATGACATTGGGAAATTTTGAATAATCAAAATTTAGCTCCTCATCTTTGTATCCATAACTATATAAAAAATATCTATTCTCATTATCCATTTCAAATAAATGCTGCAAAATATTTTTTAGATAATTACCAACACCACTTAGATTTTGTTGTCGAAGCGCTGAAACCTCTATAAAAATATTTAAACTTTTGCTCATAAATTTTGGAACTAAGCTCTACTATCAATATATTCCTTTATCTCTCTTCTAAATCTAACATCACTAAATTTTTGCGCATATTCTTTTATATGATTTCTATCAAACGTCATTTTTTCAAAACGAAGTATCGCGTCAACAAGTGATGCCCAGTTTTGTTCTTCAAAAAATACTCCCGTTTCTCCCTCAATCACGGTCTCTTTCACTCCACCAATGTCGTATGCGATTACAGGACACCCAGACGCCATTGCCTCTACCGCAGATATTCCAAAATCTTCTTCTTGAGGATTGATAAACGCTTTTGCGCGTGATAAATATTTTGCTTTTTCGTCGTCACTAAGTTCCCCTAAAAATTCTATATTTGAATTAGACATTTTTCTATAAATACCAAGATATTCCCCCCCACCAACAACTTTGAGCGGAAGCTTTAATTGATTAAAAGCTTTAATAGCTAACTCGACTTTTTTATATGGCCTTAAACGAGATACAATAATATAATAATCATCCCTTATCTCGCTGGAATAAAAGTTATTTACACAAACTGGCGGATAAATAACATCCGACTCTCTATTGTAATATTTTTTTATTCGCTCTGCTATAAAATTTGAGTTTGCAATAAAATAATCAACATCTTGAGATGCTTTGAAGTCCCATTTTTTTATATTCTCTAGTTCGTGAAGTAAAATCTTTTTTAAAATCTTTGGAATTCTAAGACCTGCAACATATTCATTTTTCTCACTCCACAAATACCTTGTTGGCGTATGACAATAACAAATATGTTTTGTCCCCTCTTGCTTTCTTATTCCTTTTGCAAGAGCAGAGACAGAAGACAAAATTATATCATAGCCACGAAGATCTAATTTTTCCCATGCTATTGGCATAACCGGCAAAAACCACTTAAATATTCTTGTAGAAAATGGAAATTTTTGAATAAAAGAAGTTATAATCTTTGAATTACAAAAAAAATAATCCCTTTTCTTATCGTATATAAGGGTAAATATTGGACTCTCAGGATAAATTTTTGTGAATTCTAGAAGAACTCTTTCTGCTCCACCCATTTGAAACAAATGGTCATGAACCAGTGCAATTTTCTTGTCTATCATACCAAATATTATAAAGGTTATATTAATATAAATCAATTGATTAGTTGGTTAGATGGTTGATGAGTTAGAAGTTTAAATTATAAAATAATATACATAAAAAATTAATAACTACAAAATCCAACAATTAAATTATTAAAATACAAAAAAGATCTCTTCATATTTAAGAGATCTTTTCAAAAATACTATAAATCTAAACGGCTGATTTTCTAGTTAAAACAACCCTTATTGTTTTGATTAGAATTATTATATCAAGCCACATACTCCAGTTTTCAATATAATAAATATCGAGCCTTGCTTCTTCTTCAAATTTAAGATCTGATCTTCCAGAAACCTGAGCCATTCCTGTAATACCAGGCTTTATTGCCAAAAGCTTTAGATGCCCATCTTCATATTTTTCTACTTCATTTGGTTCATGTGCACGAGGTCCTACAAGAGACATTTCTCCTTTAAATACATTTATAAGATTTGGAATCTCATCAATAGAGGCGCGTCTTATAAACTTCCCCACCCTTGTAATACGAGGGTCATCTTGCATTTTAAATAAAGGACCATCGTTTCTTTCGTTATATTGCATTAAATCTTTTTTCATCCTATCAGCACCGACAATCATTGATCTAAATTTATACATTTTAAAAGTCTTATTCCTTGCTCCAATTCTTGAAAGCTTTACTAAAACAGAGCCCCTTGTATCGAGCTTAATAAAAAGCCCTACTATTAAATATATTGGAATCATTATAATAAGACCAAAAAAAGACAATGCAATATCAAAAATTCTTTTCCATACTCTTGCCCATCCATCAAGCGGGGTTGATTTTATTTCAACTATTGGAATGCCAGATATTGTGCTAATGTCAAAGTTTATCATCTTTGTATCAAGAAGAGATGCGCTATATTTATAAGTAATATGTTTTATATTACATAAATTAATAAGATTATTAATACAGTGTTTATCACTATGAGTATCTGTTAATAATACAACGTCAATGCTAGTTTCGTTTATTAATTTCTCTAACCTATCTACAACATCATTGTCCAAAATATCATAATTTTCTATAACTTTTACTCCCAAGCCTCTATTTCTTTTAAATTCGCTAATCAATCTATAGCTATTATCATCGCTCCCTATCACAACAATTCTACTCACAAAATATCCTTTTGAAAGCATTATTCTATAAATAATATCCAAAACAATTCTAATCAAACTAAGAAAAATTATTGAAAAAGCCCAAAAACTCAAAACAATGAATCTAGATGAAAAAAATCTTTGGTTAAAGAAAAACGCAACAACAAGAATAAGCACAAAAATAGAACATCCAACAAAAACTTTTGAAAGTTTTTCGTGAAGCTTTCTTTTTTTGACATTATATACACCTGAAATTGCAAGAATAAAAAGCGAAAAAAATGATACACCTACTAAAATTTTCAAAAACAACATAAACGGCAAATCAAAGATTACCGGTCTGTATTGAACCACTATTTGAGCAAATCTAAGATAATAAGAACAAATACCGGAGATTATTAAAAACAAAAAATCTAATGGGGCCTCTATTGTTTCTAAAAATAATTTATTTTTATTCATATAATTTTAAAAATGTTAGATTGGCTGTAAGCCGAATTCTGTTTAAGATGATCATCTATCTTGGCTATTTATCACTAAATAGCTCTAGCAACCTACCTAATTTGGTTTTGCACCGAATAGAGTTTACCCCTTCTCTGTTTTTTTGAAACAGAGCGTCTAAGCTAATTATCTTAGAATTTCACCCTTATCCCGCCAAAGCGGAAAGGAATATTTTCTGTTGCACTTGTCCTCTTGCAAAGTCACCCCTGCAAGGATTGCCGTTAGCAACTATTTTCTCCATTAATGCTGGAAACAGCGTGGTGTTCGGACTTTCCTCTCTCTATTTAATAAAAAATAAAAAGCGATCATCCACCAATCTAACGTATTATATAGTATAATATTTGAGTTTTTTTGTCAATAAAAAAGAGGTATTTGAATTATCAAAATACCCCTCTACTTCTTAACAAACGCAAAAAGCATCACCGCTTCCTTGTTTGTCATTTTAGCCTCCGATCCTTGTGGATCTTTAGCCACAACATTATCATCTTCAAAACGAATATCTGTATACCCATTTTGAGACAAGACTTTTGTAAGTTTAACTTTTTTTTCTTCTGTTAAAACCATTTTTACCTCCTTTTTTAGAGTAATAAAATGATATCATACTAATACTATTTTGTCAATGCTTTTTATATTTGGCAGATCTTAACTTATAAACCAATAAATCATCGTCTATATTACCCCGCTTTGGCCCTCTAGAAGCAGTAGCCCAATCAATTATATAAACCATGAAGTTATCATCCACTTTTTTTATTAATATATTTCTATCATGAAGATCGTTATGAAAAATGTTTTGTTCATTATGCAGATAATTCATGGTTAACTCAATTTTATTCAAAATATCTTCTTCAATTTGTATATTATTTTCTCTCAAAAAATCTATCAACAAATCCATTTTTTTATCAGAAACCATAGCCTGCTTAGAATTACAGCCTAAAGCATTTTCTATTTTTTCGTAAATCTCTTTTTTATCCTTATAACCCCCGTCTTTATCTTTTAGATCTGAAAACTGATCGCATTTATCTATAATCTTTCTATAAACATGCTCTCTAATTTCTATAGCATCATCAATATATTCCATAAAAAAAACATCCAAAATGCTAGACTTTATACCATAACTAATCATTTTTTCCTTAAGCTCATTGGAAATATTTTCCATGGTAAAAGAAAAAAATGTTCCCGGAATTTTTGCATATTTCTCCGGATCTAAATCAAACGTTGCTTTATTAACGTTTGTTTGTCCATTAAATTCTCCTCTCGCTGCACCAGGCATATAAACCTTCAAAACCTTACCAGCGGAGGGATTCTCTATTATTTCTCCTATCTTTTCTTCTGACATATCAAACATTTTTCTTAAAAACCCCCTCCAATCATCCTTTGTAATGTGCTCGTGTTCATAAAAATCCTCTTTTTTCATATCCACTTTAAATACAACCCCATTATGACCACTTCCAATTTCACTAGCTTCTTGAATAAGATGATCCAAAATAATTTTCATCATTTCTGCACTTCTTTCTTTTTCTTCATCACCCACCTGGGATTCTGAATCTTTATTATTATCTTTATATCTTTCCATAAAAATTTATTTTAATTTATTAAAAACCTTAATCGTTTCTTCTGCTGTTTTTTTCCAATTATACTGCTGAGAAATTGAATAATTCGCGTTAATTATTTCATTTCTTAAATCATCATTACTTAAAATTGTATCTATTTTTATTGCAATACTTCTTGGGTCGTTCTGACAAAAACAATACTCATGAACTCCTAATTCTTTAAATACTTCAAGATTTGACAACAGCATCGGTATTTTACAAAACATTGATTCAATAATTGTTATTCCAAAACCCTCAAAATGACTAAAATTTAGATAAATTTTGGCATTTTTTAACAAACAAATCTTTTCATCCTCTCTAAGCCATCCAAGAATTTTTATATCTCTCCTGTATGGAGATTTTTTTATCTCTGCATCTATAATATTATATCCATAGCCCCCTTTTCCAATCAATAAAAGCTTTAAATTTGATTGATAATTGCTTCTAAAATAATTATAGGCGTGAATAATAATTTCAACATTTTTCTTTGTCTCGAGCCTTCCTATAAATACAACATAATTGTTATCCATAATTCCATATTTTTTCAAAATATTTTCTTTGAACTCATTAGAATATTCTTTTTGATATTTATTAAAATCTATACCTAAATGTGTCACAAATATTTTTTTATCATCTATATCATATTTACTAAGTATATCTTTCTTTGTAAAAAATGATGGCGTTATTATTGCATTTGCTTTTTTCAATGTCCCAGCTCCATATCTTAAAGAAATAAGCTGTTTTTTAGAATAATATTCTTTATAATATTCATAACCCAAATCATGCCATGTAACAACTTTTTTGCATGAACAAATTGGTAAATAATGAGAAGGCGAAAAAAATAAATCCAGGTTATATTTTCTAATAGAAAGACTAAGTTTTAGTATTGTCCAAAAATATCTAAATTTCCATGATAAAGCAATGTTTTTTACATTAGGAAAATTTAAAAACCCAGCATCTAATTTTTCCTTAGAAAACAAAAAATATTGATTATCCCTATCAATATTTAAAATATTCTTAATTAAATAATATGAGTACCACTCTGTACCTGTTTTTTGTTTTAAATTTAGTCTTGATGCATCAATTCCAATTCGCATGGACTAGCTTTTAGTTATTAGAATTTAATATTTAGTTAAATCATAGTGACTAAATCTTAAATTCTAAACTCTAAACTCTATTTTTATCTTGTCGAAAGTATACTTCTCTTATATGAATCTAAATTTTCTAAAGCAATGCCAGTTCCCTTGGCAACACAAAGATATGGTTTGTCAGCTACATAACAAGGAACTCCCGTTGTTTGAGTGAATAATTTGTCTATATTTCTAAGCTGAGAAGTACCACCCGACAAAATCATACCCTTTTCCATGACGTCAGCGGACAATTCTGGTGGAGTATTATACAAAACTGATTTAATAGCTGAAATAATTCCATATAATTCGTTTTGAAGAGCTTCGGTAATATCATCTGAAGTAATCTTTAAAATTCTTGGAAGACCAGAAATAATATCACGCCCCTTTATTTCAGTGCTCATTTTATCTTTCTCATCCAAAAATAATGCAGAGCCTATTTTGATTTTTATTGTCTCAGAACTTGACTCACCTATTGCAAGACCATATTTTTTCTTAATATGTTCCATTATTGCAGCATCAAATCTTGTTCCACCGATCCTTACTGAATTACTTGTTACTATTCCGCCAAGAGAAATAACGGCTATTTCTGTTGTTCCTCCACCAAGCTCTACTATCATGTGTCCTGAAGCAGATCCTATTGGAATTTCGGCTCCTATTGCAGCTGCAAGAGGTTGTTTGATGATATAAGCAGCTTTTGCACCTGAGGCAAGCGTAGCGCCAATAACAGCACGTCTCTCAGTGGATGTAATCCCAGCTGGAACCGAGATCATAACTTCTGGCCTAAACAATTTAACACCAGACAAGGCTTTATTTATAAAATATCTAAGCATACTTTCTGTAGTTCTATAGTCTGCTATAACACCATCTTTTAAAGGGCGGTGTGCAATAATAGAATCAGGAGTACGTCCAATCATTTCCTTTGCTTCATTACCAACAGCAAGCACTTTTTTATCAATCAAAGAAATAGCAACAACCGAAGGCTCATTTATAATAATCCCTTTTTTTGGCACATAAACAAGCGTTGTTGTTGTGCCCAAATCTATTCCTATTTTTTTTCTAAACATTATTTTATTTCTAAAATTTTACACTTTACAAATCCCTTTGGAGTATTGACGTCAAAACCTTCTCCGACTCTTTTATTAATAATAGCCTCGCCAAGTGGAGAAATATAAGAAATAAGTCCATTTATAGCATCACTCTCTGTTGCCCCCACAAGTTCAATTTCTTGTTCTTTATTATCAAGAAGTATTTTAACTCTATTTCCAATATTTACAACGTCTTTTTTAGAATCTTTAAAATTTATAACAATTGCTTTCTTAATCAAATCTTCTAGCTCCATAATTCTTCCCTCTATAAAGCCCTGTTCTTCTCTAGCGTCGTGATATGCTGCATTTTCAGAGAGGTCTCCATACTCTCTTGCTATTTCTATTCTTTTAATCACATCTGGCCTTTTTGTATTCTTCAAAAGATCAAGCTCTTCTTTTAACTTGCGTAAACCCTCTTCTGTAAGGTAATTTTGATTTTCCATGTCTATAATTTTATTTGTCTATTGTTAAAAAGAAAAAACAGATAGCTCTTAGCTCTCTTTTTTTATTTTATAATTAGCTTAAAATAGGATATTATTAGCTTTCCTATTCGCTAAACCTATCTTTAAAATACCACAATAAAATATCCTTGGCAAGTGGCACCGCTATAGCGCTACCCTCTCCACCACCATCTATTAAAACAGTTAAAACAATGTTGGGATCCTTATATGGGGCGTATCCAGTAAACCAGGCATGCGTTTTACTATTATTTGCAAATTGAGCTGTTCCTGTTTTTCCAACCGCCTCTATTGGCAAAGATGACAATCCACGAGAACTTCCATCTGTCACAGACATTCTCATACCCTCTTGAATTAATTTAATATTCTTTTCTGAAATAAAGCCAGATCCTTTTATCATAATTGGTCTTTTAATAAACTTATCACCAACACCTATTTTGTCTACCACCCTTGGCTCATATAATATTCCTTCGCTTGCTATAACAGACGTCATCATAGCTATTTGAAGCGGAGTCGCTAATACATCTCCCTGTCCAATGCTTACATGATATGTATCCCCTATATACCAAGGTTCACCTGTTAATTCTTTTTTCCATTCTTCTGTTGGTAAAAATCCATTCGCCTCCCCAGGCAAATCAATACCCGTCTTTGAGTCAAAACCAAATTTCTTTGCGTAAAAATTTATTTTTTCCAACCCTAGGCCATAAAAATCACCATACCCACCCCCTATATTATAAAAATAAGTATTAACAGACTCTGCTATTGCTTTTTTCACATCCGTAGATCCATGACCACCAGCTTTCCAATCTGGGAAAAACCATGCCCCGATATTGATTCCACCCGTACTTAAAAAGGAGGTATTTGCGTCAGCAATGCCAGATTCAAGTCCTGCGCTGGCCATCATTATTTTGAAAGTAGATCCTGGAGGATATTCTCCAGATATTGCCCTAAAAAACATTGGCTGATCTGGATCATTTATAAGCGAATCATACTTTTCTTGACTAAGATTTGCTGAAAAAATATTATTATCATATGCTGGCAAAGACACAATAGCCAAAACAGCACCATTCCTTGGATCAATTGCAACAACAGACGCCTTTGTTAAATTGTGCTTCTTTAAAAGATCTAATAATAAATCTGTTATCTTTATCTGCAATGGCCCATCTATAGACAAAATTAAATTTTCTCCGTCTATTGGCTTTTCAACTGCCAAAATCTTTTTCTCCCTGCCTAGGGAATCTATCTCTATCTTTGACTTTCCAAAATGTCCCCTCAATTCTTTCTCATAAACATACTCTAAGCCACTTTTTCCTATTTTATCATCTAAATAATAACCCTCTTTAGATAAATTCGCATAATCTTTTTCTGAAATTTTTCCTAAATATCCAAAAACGTGCGAAAAATATCCTAATAAATTATACTCTCTTTTAATACCAGTTGTAACTGATATGCCCTTCAAAGTCTTAGATAAAGACATTAATTTCATAGCCTCTTCATATTCCAAAGACTCCTTAACTATTCTCGGTTGATAATTTTCCAAAATATTTTTTGAAACATAATCCAATAAATTAACTCTTTGACCAATAATTGTTTTATTTAAGGCCTCTTGCGTTTCAAATAATTCCTGCTCATCCTTTGGCAGGTCGGCGGGAATAATTCTAAGAGAAAAATTTGCTACATTTTTGAGAAGAGGGTTCATTAGCGAATCATATATCATTCCTCTTTTTGGATCTATTCTCTCTATCCTCATTCTATTGCCCTCAGCAAGCGATCTATAATAATCTCCTTTTATAATTTGTAAGTAAAAAGCTCTACAAAAAATTAAACTCCACAAAATAATCAAAAAAGACACAAAAACCAAAAATCTTTTTGTGTTCATTATAACACCCAAATTCCTACCATCTCCAAATGTATTAAAATAATTACCTTCTTCTCTATGGGCAGTATAATCTTTCACATTTAAATCGGCTTCGTTTGTGGGTTTAACAATAAAATCTGTTACTTCAAAAAAATTCATATTAATTACCAATTATTATAAATCTGTTTCTTGTATTTTTTGAAAATATATTTGCCAATAAATACAAAAACGCTGAGAATAAAAAAGTCATAATGAATTCTCTAAAAAAATCTTGGGATATAATACCGATACTAGGCGTATATACAAGAGAAGCATCTGATGCAAATAAAAATACTAAAAAATAAAAAATCAAATTAAATAAAACAATTCCTAAACAAACCAAAATAAAATAAGTAAAAAATCTATCCCCCGATAAAAAATTTATAGATATATATCGCATTATCAAAAAAGTAATGAAAAACGCAAAAAAATAAGCACCAAAAAAAAGGGAAAAAATATCCATAAGCAAGCTCGCACAAAACAAAAAAATAATTGATTTCTCAAAATCTAAAAAAAACATTATAAATAAAGCGATACTAAAAACAAAATTTATTCTGATGTCATGTATTAAATGAACTTGAACAAACGCCACAATGATAGCTGGAATGATAAAAAAAAATATATATTTCATTTTAATTTTTGATTATGCTTACAAAATCAAGCATAGAATAATCAACGGGAGAATATATTATAGCGCGCTTAAAAAAATCCCCTTCTTTAAAAATTAATTCCTTTATCTGACCGACAACCAATCCGCTTGACACCTTTTCATTGGAACCGCTTGTAACTATAATATCTCCTTGCTTTACATTTGAATCTATAGGAATATAATCCATTTGCAAACTATAATCCAGATCTCCTTTTACTATTCCGCTAATTTTATCCTCTCCTTCAATAAATACGGTGAGTACACTATTTTTATCTGATAATAAAACTACTTCTGATGAATCATGCTCAATTTTTGCAATAACTCCAACTATTATTCCTTTTCCATATATAACTGGCATTTTAAGATCAATACCATCATTACTTCCTTTGTCTATTTTAATAACACTATCACTTCCCATATAAAAACCAGATATTACCCTTGCTGTAACAAGCGAATCTTTTGATATCGCCTTATAAGCTAATTGCTCTTTTAAATTTAAATTTTCTTGTTCTAATTGTTTTGTATAAGATAAATTGATAAGATTTTTTGATATTTCATCTTTCAAAAATTGACTTTCTGACCTAATATCAGAATAATGGAAAACTGAATAAAAATAACTGTCTATCCCCCTACTTGTATTATAAACAAATCTGCTTATAGGTTTAGTAATATTTACAACAAAATTCTCCACAGGAGAAATAATTTTTGAAAAGTGAAGTGTTGTTAAAATAATCATTACAATAAAAAACCAAATAATTCTTTTCTTGTTTGAAGATTGCATATAATTTTAATAAACTATTATTTTTTATAAGAATTTTCAAATGTAGGGGGAAGTAATACTTCTTTCAAACTATCGAAGTCCTCCACTACTATTCCTACACCTCTTATAACCGTTGTAAGAGAGTCATCAGCTATAATAACTGGGATTTGAGTAGCTTCATATATCATTTTATCTAAACCCAAAATATTTGCACCTCCACCCGACAAAACCATTCCTCTTTGATATAAATCTGAAACAAGTTCTGGTGGTGTATTTTCAACCACATCTTTTATTGCGCTAATAATAATATCTATTGATTTTTTTATTGCCTCTCTTACTTCCTCGCTTTTTAAAACTATTTCTTTTGGAAGTCCTGTCAAAAGGTTCCTTCCTCTTATTTTCATTTTTTGCGTCTTACTTTCTATTTGAAGCACATTTGCTATTTTTATTTTTACATTTTCTGCAGTTTTTTCACCCAAGAAAAGATTATATTTTTCTCTAACATAATCAATAATATCATTGTCTAATTTTTCTCCTGCTATCTTAAGAGATTTAGAGGCAACTATTCCTCCCAAAGAAATTACTGCTATTTCTGTTTTTCCACCACCAAGCTCTACTATCATATTTCCATTTGCTTCTTGAATTGGCAATCTCACTCCTATTGCAGAGGCCATTGGTTGTTCGATAAGATAAACCTCTTTTGCGCCAGCAGAAAGTGCAACATCTTCAACCGCTTTTCTTTCAACTTCTGTAATATCAAGTGGAACGCCTATTATAATCCTTGGACGAAAAAACATAGAAAAAGATTCTTTGTGAATCTTGTCTATAAAATATTTCATCATCTTCTCTGTAATTTCAAAATCTGATATAACCCCATGTCTTAGTGGTTTGATGGCTAAAATATGTGGCGGGGTTTTTCCAAGCATTCTCCTTGCATCATCTCCAACTGAAAGAATTTGATCTATTCTTGTATTAATAGCAACAACAGATGGCTCATTTACTATGATACCTTTTCCACTAACATAAAAAAGCGTGTTTGAAGTTCCTAGGTCAACACCAATGTCTTTTGACATTTTTGTAAAAAAGTTCTTTAACATAATTGTCTAATAAATTTTATATATCTTAACAGAATTTCAGATTTTGTAAAACATTATTTTGCAACATGTTTTGATAAAAATGAAATTATCCTCTTTGCCTCGTCTTTTATCATTGCATCATCATATTCACCACTATGAGCAGTATGCCCCTTATAAGAGGCCTTTTTTTGATCAATGTGGATGCTAAATTCAATCACATTTTTATTATTTTTTATATAGAGATGCCATCTTGGATAAAACTCTCTAGAAATGCTTCTAATATAACTATCTCCATATTTTGGGTGTAGTCTATATCCGCACTCTTGTAATATTGTATTCAAATTTTCATTAAAATTTGCTTTTATCTTAAAATCCATATTAAAATATGTTTTTAATATTATTTATGATTTTTCCCCCATATCTCGTAAAATCTTTATAAGTTACCAAAACAATCAAAAACATCAAAAGACTAAATCCAATATTATGAATAATTGCTTCTAATTTTTGATTATTTTTTTTGCGTCTTATTTTCTCAATTACCAAAAACATTATTCTTCCACCATCAAGAGCTGGGAATGGTAGTATATTAATAACAGCTAAATTTATTGATAATATAGCCATAAACTGCAAAATATATTGCCAACCCATAGAAACGGCTCGACCCGTAAAAACGGCGACTCCAATTGGACCAGAAACATCTTCTGCGCCATGACCCTGAAACAAACCAATTACTAAATTGTATAAAGCTTCAAATATAGCTATCGTAAGATTTACAGTGGCACGAAATCCATAAATTGGCGCCATATACCAAGGATAAGAGACGATTCCTGTGTCTGACAGAGAAACACCTATAATCTTCTTATTCAAAGAGCTGTCTATTTGTTCTGGCTTAAGAGTTAGTATCTTCTGGGTATTGCTGTTATCTACTAATATCTTGATTTCCGTATCTTGATTATTCTCAATATAATTTGTAAGATCTACGGATCCACTAAAAGTTTTATCATCAAGAGAAACTATATAATCTCCCAATTTAATACCTGATTTTTCAGCTGGAGAATTTGGATACACACTTATTACTTGAATCTTTTGGTCTCTCACTTTTGCATGATTATAATTTCCACTAAGTGATGTTGGAATTCCAATACCAAATCCAATACTTATTAAAACAAATGCTAAAATAAAATTCATAAATACTCCCGCAAAAAGAATTATGACTCTTTTCCATATTGGTGCGTTTATAAAGCTATCACTATCTACTTCATTATCTCCTGACTCGCCTTTTATTTTTACAAAACCACCTATTGGAATAAGGTTTAAAGAATACAAAACTCCATTTTTCTTGATGCCAAAAATCTTAGGGGGAAATCCAAATCCAAATTCTTCAACTCCTACTCCCAGTTTTCTTGCACTATAAAAATGACCTAGTTCATGAACAAAAACCAAAATTCCCAAAACTATAAAAAAAATTATTATTGTTAATATCATATTAAATAAATTTCAAATTACAAACAACAAATTACAAAACGCCTCCTTCATTTGGACATTTCTCGCCTCGCTGAAGCTACCTGCCTCGACTTGTGTCTATGGCAAGGCGGGTGGCGAAGCGGGGAAATTTGTCATTTGATATTAATTAGACCGTCATTATCTCTTTTTCTTTTTTATCTGTCATTTCTTCTATGATCTGATTCTTCTCTTTTGTCATATCATCAATTTTTTTAAATAAGTCAAATTTGTCATCTTCTCCGATTTCTTTATTTAGTTCTCTTTGCTCTGTATCTTTTCTTGCCTTATCTCTAATTTGTCTTATAGAAACACGCGAATCTTCTCTTTTGTCATGTAAAATTTTTACAAGCGCCTTTCTTTTGTCCTCTGTAGGAGCTTGAACCTGCACTCTTACAACATTATCTGAAACAGAAATACTCATATCTAAATTAGCCTTAGAAAGCCCTCTTTCAATGTCTTTTAGAATTGATTTGTCCCATGGCTCTACTACAAGCATTGTTGGCTCTGGCACTGAAATAGATGCAAGTTGTTTAATTGGAGTCTTTGTTCCATATGACTCTACTAAAACATCTTCAATCATTGCGGGAATTGCTTTTCCAGCCCTAATTTTGTCTATTTCTTCTTTGTAATGATCTATAGCCTTATCATATTCTTGTTTAAAAACGTCTATCATTTGTGACATGTTATTATTGTCCCGCTCTAGAGCGTAGATTTTAATTAATTATATTTTATTTTTTTATTTCTCTAAGTCCCGTAAATATATTACTTCCACTATCTTTATCAATTAGAATACTGTATATTAGATTTTGACTTGGAAACTTAACACTTATCCATTCTTTTCCCCCATCTATACTTCTATAAAAAGCATTCAATGTAGAATAATAAATTTCTTGTGAATTATTTGGATTAATTGCTAATCCATAAATATCGACTGCGTTTGATTTTGATAAAAGCTTTAAAGCGCGCCAAGAATTACCACCATTATCAGAAATAAACAATCCGTATTGACTTGCATATATAATTGAATCTTCCTTTGACGAATCAAGTGTCATAGCCCTAAAAGATTTTACACCCCTTGGCATAACTTCGACATCTTTTTCAACTTCTTTTATTGATTCTGTTATGTCTCTCCAATTTCCTCCATTATCATCTGATTTATATATGCCATTACTCTTTAATCCAATATATATCTTCTTAGAATCTTTTGGATTTATCAAAACTTGATTTACAGAAGAATCAAAACTCTTTAATACGCTCCATTGATATCCCCCATCACTACTTCTAAGTAATCTTCCGTCACTTATTCCGATGTAAACCATCTGCGTATTAAATGGATCTATGTCTATTGTTTTCAAACTTTTTCCAGACTCAGTGTATGTGTCCTTCCATTTCCTTGCACAATCAGTGCTTTTGTACAAAACATTACTAACAAGTGCGTAAATAGTGCAAGAATCTTTTGGATCTATTGCAACATCATTTATAACACCCTTTGAAATTAATGTTCTTTGCCATGAGTCCCCCTTGTCTAAAGAATAAAACAATCCGTGCTCTAGCGTTCCTGCATAAATAGTTTTTGAATCGTTCGGATCTAATTTTAAAAATGTAATCTGAGAACTGTTAAAAAAGGCTCTTGTCTCACCTATATTCAAAAGCTCTGTTTTAGATACCCATTTTGAACCTTTGTCATAACTTACAAATATTCCTAGTGGCTGACTCTTTTTCATAGATAGATTAAGACTACAAGCTGAAAGCGTGATTCCCAAAGATAGAATCAAAAATACATTTATAATTTTCCTATAATTCATATTTTTTTGCCCCGCCCTGGGCGGGATGTTTATATTATTAAAATATTTTCCAAAATAATCCTAGGATTTACATTTTGAAAAATCATTTTTTTAGCACTTAAAATATTTTTATAAAAATTAATAAGCTCTTCATAACTAAACTTTCTTGAAACTTTTGAAATAGACCCCTTTAGAAACTCGTGTATTAATTCAATTTCTGGATCTAGTTTAAAAACAATTAAATCCCTTGCAATTTTTAGATAATTATCTAACAAATTTTCAAAATATACATATTGATTGTCTTTGCTGCCGTTTTTTTTGATAATACTTTCAACCCAAAAAAATTTTTCATTAAGCGAGTTATCCATTATTTCAAGCATTTGGGAAAGATTAGTTTTTTGAATATTCCAACCTTCTTGATCTTTAAAATAATGAAGCGCTATCCCTGGGGATCCTCCTGCAAATTTGGATAGTTCTTTGGAAATATCGCCACCCGCACCAAGAGATTTCAAATTTTCATAAATTTCATCATCCGATACATTATTGAAAATAATATTTTGACTGCGCGATCTAATAGTTGGCAAAATATTTTCTATTTTCTCAGCTATTAAAATTATCATAGAGCTCTTACTTGGTTCTTCAATTGTTTTTAGTAGCGCATTGGCAGATTCTTTATTTAATGAGTCGGCATTGTTGATGAGTCCGATTTTGTATTTTGATCTCATTGGTGTTCTAGACATTCTATTTTGAAAATCTCTTACTTGTTCTATTGAAATATTTTTCTTTCCCTCTTCTCTATCGACATATATATAATCTGGATGAGAAAGCTTTGATATTTCAATACAATCATTACAATGATTACATGGAATAGAATTTCTGTCCGAACAAAAAATAGATTTCACAAAAAGATCGGCCATTGTCTTCTTGCCAATATCACGAGGTCCGGTAAATAAATATGTATGTAAAAAGTCTTGTTTTTCTATGAGCCTTTCCAGATATTTGACTATGTTTTGATGTCCTAAAATAGGCC
This sequence comes from Candidatus Komeilibacteria bacterium S5_K13, assembly GCA_019248485.1. Lineage (GTDB taxonomy): Bacteria > Patescibacteriota > Patescibacteriia > UBA1558 > S5-K13 > S5-K13. Next base: position 23,276 of record JAEHGL010000001.1, read on the forward strand.
AATTCATATTTTGACTAATATCATTTTCCATATTTTTAAGAATAGCAAATTTTCGACTAAATTACTACCCTGACATCACCTCAGAGGTGCATCACCTCAGAGGTGTTTAGCTGTGGATAACTACTATTGACAATAACTCTATGACATGCTATGTTACTTTATTGTACATTAACAATTCACTTCAAATTAACAGCAAGAAAAATGTAGAAGACTCTTTAAGAGGAGCTAATCTTTGGCGCCTTGAAAATAAACAAATTGCCATTTTAGCCACTCTTCTACAGCTTTCTTGCTGTTAAAAAGGCTCCCTCTGTCAGAGATATTAGTTGACTAAGGAGCCATGATAAAGATGCCGCTTCCCTTAATTCTTTATCCGAAATCAACAGAATTCAATTATTAAATAGGTGTTGATTGGTAGATAGAGGATGTTTCCCAACAATGGAGGTAACATGAGTATTCGGGGACAGCCCTAGATTCCAAAATAAAAACAATCCCCCGAGACTTGGGGGAAATTCCGAATAGAAAAATTTTTTTGACAAAAGACATCCCTTGCTCCATTCTCCCCTAAAAGCACATTACTACACATTAGAGGGATTTTACGGAAGCATGGGTAATATCTTTTGTCACCCGTCTTGTGGTCTTCGCGTCTGTTCAATGCTCTCGAGTTTTTAGCAAAGATCATTAGACACCCCTGGTGCCCCCATACGCACAGTAAGCGCACTCCCAACAATTGTTGGGAGTGAAAAAAGCGCTACGATATGTGCTGCTGGTTCTTTGAACCTGCCCTATAGCACTCAGAAATAGCGATGGGGGCTCACCAGAAAAACACCAAAGGCAACCTAGCAATTTTCCGGCTAATCCATGGTAACTCCGTTTTTTTTAGCGGTAATATCCATAGACAAAACCGGCCTAGGATGCCCGAGTGTGCGGACCAAAAGACTGTTAAGGGTTTACCTAAGGGCGCCCTTTCGCACCTAGCTTGGTGCGAGCACAGTTTTGGCCACACGCGGCGACCCATGTCCCTGGCGCCTTCGCTCAATTGCTCATCGGGCTAAAACCTCCGATAAGAGCTAGAGAATCGTATTGCGAAGGCGCCTAATTCAATCAGTTCACATTGGTCCTTTATTGGATCAAACGGACCAAGGCCTAAAAAGCCCCGGCCTGTGCCAGCAGAAAGCTGACCAAGGCTCTCAAGTCCGAACCCAATGTGAACTCAAACCCCATTCTCTTTGGGGCTTGAATCGATAAGCGTAAAACAAATTACGCAAGTTGTTTACAAGCCCCCTTGAGATTTCAAGAAACAACCCCCGCAGTCTAATTGACTAGAGGGGTTAATGAAAGAAACATAAGTTTCTGAGAACCTCACGCCGAGGAATAATGCCTCTAGATAGAGTGTTCTCAGGGAAGACCGTCCAGAAGTCCTTCTGGACTCTAAACGACAACAAGCTTGACTGTAACCGAAAGGTACAGCCCGCCACGTCGTTAGACTCCTTAGGACTTCTGGAAAATTTTAACTAAGACCCGTAATACACTGTGGTCTTTTTTATTTGTCAGAAACCGACCCTGAGGGTCGACCTAAAAATCTGCTCTTGACGATTATATTTATATGTGATAAAATGCTACATTAAATAAAATCAATAAAGGGAGGATATCATGAAAAAAATGATATTTATCATCATGTCAGTCTGCCTATTCGCAGGTTTAGTGGCACAAACAACACCCACCACCTCACCCACATTTTATGGGAAACTAATGATGGGAACATGGTACAATACTGGAAATAGTACTTTTTCTGAGCAGATGTATTCCAACTCTCGTCTTGGTATCAGATGGAATAATGGACATTCTTATGACTTCATAGGGGAGATGGGAATGAGTCCCAACGGTATTGTGTTAAGAAAACTGACATGCGTCATGAATATCTGGAATGGTTGCGATCTCAAAATTGGGAATGATTGGTTTAGTGGACTTGATCAATGCACTAATGGAGCAACTGGCCCCACTTATACATCTGATAGCCCTACAGAATCTGGTCCTGCAGTAATTGCCAGAACACCACAGATAACATTGATACACAATGATTTGTATCTTAGTTTTCTACCGGGTATAACGGTTAATCCAACCGGAACAGAGACAACAAAAAGCATTCCCAGACTGGCTGTCTCAAAAAAGGTTAAAATCTTAGACGTAAATTTTACTCCTGCATTATCCTATGGACATTACTGGGATAAACAAAATTCTTATAATGCCTGGGTGGTCTGTATCACAGCTAAAAGTAAAATTTTTGATTACGACATTACTACACAAGGATTTATAGCCAATAATTTTGGCGATTTGGGTGGATTAAGTATTGCTCAATCTAACGCAACTGCTATTAATCAAAATATTCAATCAGGTGGTGCTTTTGCACAAATTAGATATCAAAACTTTTATGTAGGTGCTGGATATACCAAAAATAAAACAATGGAAACAGACGCCGGTACCACGTTTTTCCAATATAACAAAACCATGTGGAAAAATGGAAACATTACATTAACACTAACTCCTGAAATGGGATTGTTCTTTGGAGATAATGTCTCCAAAAACACTTTATATTTCGGAAGTAAGTGGACAGCCCAATTCTAATCAAGCTGTTAATAAAACATAAAACGGGCTCCATGAGTCCGTTTTTTTCTTATCTCAAAATTAATGTCAGATATTGTCCAATGCCTCATTCACAAGCGCATCAGCTTCTTGATTTTTTTCACGTGGTACATGGTGAAAACTAATTTTTTTAAAACCAATAGCGATATTCCAAATTTGTACAAAAATTATTGCTAATCCCTTATCTTTTACCTTATATTCTCTTTTCATTTGCTTTACAACAAGCTCACTATCTAAATAACATTCTACTATTTCTGCATTATGTTTTTTTGCAATCTCTAGTGCTTTAAGAAGTGCACGATATTCTGCTTGATTATTAGTAGTTTTTCCAATACATTCTTTAAAAAAGTCAATTTTGTTTTTATTTTCATCATAAAGAACACCACCTATTGCAGCAGGGCCCGGATTGCCACGAGAACCACCATCTGTAAAAGTTATTATTTTCATAATATTAGAAATAACAAATTACAAATTACAATCATCAGATAAATTCCAATAAACAATATCAAATGACCATTTGAATATTGGAATTTGTATATTATCTGTTATTTGGAATTTGAATATTACAATTTAATTATTCAATCTTCTTAAAATCTAATAGATATATTTCCAAACTTCTATTTCCATTCCACTCATTTACGCCAAGTTCTACTACTATATCAATTTTATCATTATTTTTTATATCAACAAAATTTTTGCTCATAGAAAATCCAACTACTTTTTTTACTGTTCCAAACTGATCCACCTGAAGACGTAAGTGATTATCCTCTTTTCCCATAAAACTAATATCATTTATTTTACAATCTTTTATCAGGAACTTTGGTCTGCTATTTTCCATCCCAAATGGCTCAAACTTTTCCAAATAATCCCACAGATCCCAATCAATATCTGATAAGTTTATCTCACAATCAAGTGTTGTGCTAGGAGACAATTCCAAATCTTTTAACCTTTTTCTAACATCAATTTCGATCAAATTTCGTACCTCTTCAAAATTTTCTTCTTTTACGGATAATCCAGCTGCTGATTTATGCCCTCCAAAACGCTCTAACTTATCTGCAACCTTGGTTATTACTTCCATAAGATCTATTTCATCAATTCCGCGAACAGATCCTGTCCACAATTTTCCATCATGTCCAAAAACAAAACTTGGTCTATAATATTCTTGAGACAATTTTCCAGCAACAAGCCCCACTACTCCAAGATTCCAACTTTTATCATATACCCAAATTAACTTCGTATCTTTGTCTACGCAATCAAGCTGACTTTTTGCTTGTGATAAAATTTTATTTGTAATATCTTGTCTTTTTCTATTGTTTAAGTTTAGCTCATTTGCAATTTCAATGGCTCTTTCTAGATTTTTGGTTCTAACAAGCTCAAATGAAGTATTTGCATGATCTATACGGCCAGCAGAGTTAATACGAGGCCCTATTTGAAATCCTATTGTAGTGCTATTTATTTTTTCTACATTTGTTCCCGATATTTCATATAACTTTTCAAGTCCAAGTCTTCTTGTTTTTTTCATCACCATAAGTCCATACTTAACAAGTGTTCTGTTTTCCCCAACAAGAGGCACCATATCAGCAACAGTTCCTATGGCAACTAAATCCAATAACCATTTTTCTGCGATTTCCTTGTCTTTGTCTGATAAATGACATTTTTCACTTTGCAAAATTCCTACAGCAAACTTATATGCAATACCTACTCCTGCTAAAATATGAAATGGATATTTTGTCTCTCTCTTTAGCCCTGCATGAATAATTGCATAAGCATTTGGTAGTGTTTCAGGCTCCTTATGATGATCGGTAATAATAACATCAATATTATTCTTATTAAACAACTCTACTTCTTCTATATTTGTAATAGCGCAATCGCATGTAATTATCAAATTAAATTTTCTATCTATAATCTCTTGGACAGAGCTCATATTAAGTCCATAGCCCTCCTTTTCTCTCTGAGGAATATAAACACCTGCTCTTATTCCAATGCTTTCTAATACCTCTACTAGAAGTGCAGAGCTAGTTACACCATCAGCGTCATAATCACCATAGACAAGCACCTCTTCTTTATTTTCAAGTGCTTTATATACACGCTCCACTGCTTTTTTCATATCAATCAGCAAATATGGATCGTGGGTATCGTCAATATAATCAGCATTAAAAAACTCATCTATAGCAACTTGAGTATCTATTTTTCTATTTTGGAGCAGCTGCAAAACTATAGGATTCAAATTTGGAAACCCCTTAATAAATTCTTCACTAATTTTTGGCAAAACATGCCATTTCTTTTTCATCATATAAAGATTATAGTTGAAATATTGAAATTAGGCAAAATAAAAACGGGCAACCCGTCTCTATATAAAAACTAAACCCTAAATGCTAAATACTAACCCCCTATTTTAATAGCACCATCTGGACAAATTCGCTCACAAGCTTTGCATTGAATACATAAATCAATATTACATTCTACAGTATCATTACCATATACCCCTCTATTATTGTCTTTTAGGGCAAGGCATTTTTTAGGACATATCTCTACACAAAGGCTACAGCCCTTGCAGTATTTGAAGTTGTTTATAAATATTTTATTTTCTTTTTGTGTTTTGTACATTGGGTTGGGTGGTTAGAAGGTTTCAGCCAGAGGCTGATCCGCCTTTGGCGGAAGATGGTTAGAGGGTTAGGTGGTTAGTAATCTATTCTAACCCTACTAACCTCACTAATCTACTGACCTAATATTTAACTTGTATCATTGAACCATCTTTATCAAGACGTATTCGCGCTGTAAGTTTTAATGGAAATAATTCTACGACAACGCCTTCTCCGTCTTTTGTTTTTACTTTATCTCCAATTTGAGGAAGTTTTAATATTAATTCTTGATAATTTTTTTCTTCATAAGCCAAACAGCACTTAAGTCTTCCGCACATTCCTGATAACTTGTCTAAACCTCGATGAGCAATTTGCTGATCTCTTGCAAAGCCGGTATTAATACTTTCTAATCTTTTTAAAAATCTCTTGCAACAAAGCACTTGCCCGCAATCACCAATATCTCCACACAATTTTGCTTCATCTCTTACACCAAGTTGATATAGTCTGATTTTTTTCTTATATTTTTTGGACAGTTCTTTTACAAGTTCACGAAAATCAACGCGACCATCAGCAATAAAAGAAAAAACCATAACACCTTCGTCATACGCAATATGAATGTCTGATAATTTCATATCAATATCATACTTTTTGACGATTTTTCTAGATTCTCTTAATATTTTTTTGTTATTGAGATTGTTCTTTTTTACAATATCAATATCTTCATCTGTTGCAACTCTTATAACTTTTTCTATTTTTTTCTGATCAAAATCTTCTGGAATATTATCAATTATTTCTATTACTTCTCCAATATCCTCACCAATTGATATGTCAAAAATATATTTACTTCCTTTTTTAAGTTGTAAATCATTATCCTTTGCCTCATCAAACAAAAAATATCTCTCTTCATCCCAACTTATAAATTTTATTATCGCTGTTTTTAACCCGTTAGATGTGTTGTTATCCATATAATTGATTCTAGTTTAAATATTACGCCCATTTTGAGACCAGCTAATAAAACGAGATCTCTCGGGTTTCAATCCATTAGACATATTATCTAACGGGTTTTCATAATTTGTTAAGAGACTATAGTGCCAATTTCTTCTCCGTTTACTGCTTTTAATAAATTTCCCGCTTCATTCTTAAAGACTCTTATTGTCATATGATTTTCCATTGCAAGAGCAAATGCTGTAAGATCCATAATCTTTAGCTTCTTTTCTAGTGTCTCAGTATAAGATAGTGAATCATATTTTATAGCATCGTCAAACTTGTTTGGGTCTTTATCATATATTCCGTCAACTTGAGTTGTCTTTAGAACTGCATCTACCTTCATTTCTACTGCTTTTAAAATTGCTGCTGTATCAGTTGTAAAAAATGGATTTCCTGTTCCACCGCAAAAAACTAATACTTCTCCATTTTCCCAATATGTTTGAGCTTTTTTATTGGAATATTTTTCTACAACACCCTCCATAGAAACACTTGAAAGAGCCCTTACTTTCATACCATTTTGTTTAAAAACGGCTTCAAGACACAATCCATTTAATATAGTAGCTAGCATGCCCATTGTATCTGATTCAACACGACCAATTTCATTATTTTCTACCATTCTAGCTCTAAAAATATTTCCGCCCCCAACAACGATTCCAATTTTTGTTCCAAGTTCATATACATCTTTGATTTCTTTTGCAATTTTATCTACTTTTTTAAAATCAAAAATAAACTCGTCATTAGATAGAGTTTCTCCTGATAACTTAATAAGTATTTTTTCTAATTTTTTCATAAACTTAAATCATAGTTAATTGTAAACTATAATTTAGTATATATTATAAGCTGTATCTTGTAAATTTTTCTATTTCTACGCCTTCGCCAGCATTTTTTAACAGTTGTTCTATAGAAATCTTGTCATCCTTAATAAATACTTGCTTAATAAGACAATTCTCTTTGTAAAATTTTTCTACCTTTCCGTTTAATATATTTTCTATCATATTTTCTGGCTTACCTTCTACTTTCAATTGTTCTCTATAAATTTCTTTTTCTTTTTCAAGAATTTCAGCTGGAACATCTCCTGGGACAAAATACTGTGGGCTCATAGCAGTAATATGCATTGCGATTTCTTTTGCCAATTCTTTGCTTCCATTCTTTAGGCAAACTACGGCTGCAATTTTTCTATTTGAGTGAATATAATAGTCTTGGGTATCACATTCAATAATATCACACTTTCCAAGCTGTAAATTTTCTCCAATTTTTACAATAAGTTCATTCTTTATTTTGTCTGTTGCCCAAGTTTCAAACTCTTCTACAGAATTCATTTCTAATAATTTATCTGAAAATTCCTTTCCTGATGCAATAAATCCATCGTTTCTTGCAACAAAATCTGTTTCGCAATTTAGAGAAACTACAGCGATTTTGTTATCTTTTTCTGAAATAGAAATAATACCCTCTTTTGCTGTTCTTGAAGATTTTTTGTCAGCCATTTTCTGACCTCTTTTTCTAAGCAATTCTACCGCCTCATCTAAATTACCATTTGCTTCTTGTAAAGCATTTTGGCAATCCATTACACCGGCACCAGTCATATCTCTTAATTGTTTTATTTGTGATAAATCCATGTTTGTTTTTGTTAAAAATTATTTAAGTATAAAATTCTATAAAGCTTCTTCCGTGGGTGAAAAAAATTATTTAAGCTTAAAGTCAAAAAACATAAAGCATTTATAACTCTACAACTCTGTATTTTTTGACTAAGTTTCTATTTCTTTCCTTCTAATACAGCCTCACTTATTACAGAAGAAATTAATTTAAGTGTGTTTACAGAGTCATCATTTGCTGGAATAGGAAAGTCTACTAACTCTGGATTTACGTTTGTATCAGTAATAGCAATTATAGGGATTTTTTTCTTTCTTGCCTCTTCAATTGCTGTTTTGTCATCTTTTATATCAACTACAAAAATAGCTCCTGGAAGCTTGTCCATTTCTCTAATTCCTTCTACCATTTCTTTAAGCTTGATGATTTCTCTATCAATAATAAGCTTTTCTTTTTTTGTATTTTTATCATAAACACCAGCTACTTTTTCCTCTTCTAGGGTTGTAAGTTTTTTTGGTAGTTTGTAGATATTATTGAAGTTTGTAAATGTTCCACCAAGCCAACGAGAAATTACATAAGGCATAGAACACTTTTCTGCAGCCTCTTTAACTATAGATTTTGCCTGTCTTTTTGTTCCAATAAACAAAATTTTGTTTCCATTTCCTACAGTCTTTTTTACAAAATTAACTGCAGATTCTAGACAAACGATTGTTTCTTCTAGATTAATAAGATGTGCGCCATCCTTAACACCAAAAATATATTTTTCCATTTTTGGATATCTTTTTGATTTTTTGTGTCCAAAATGTGCTCCACTCTTCAAAAGGTCTAATATTGATACTGTTTTCATATTTTACTCTTAAAATTAAATAAATAAATAAACACTAATAAGGTCTAAATATATGCCTTAAAGTGTTTAAATATTATCATAATCACCAAAAAAAAGCAATGGCTGGGCTTCCACCTCCGGAGTGATAAATACCAAACTCGGTAAAATCTACTTAAATATACTCTTTTTAACTATTTCCACCTCCGGGGTGTAACAATGGTAAAAGTCTTGCCTTTTATTAAGTATTGTGCTAATATTTTACTCAGTTATTAATAAAATCATACAAATGAAAAAAGAAATACATCCAAAATACTATAAAACAAAGGTTACTTGTACATGTGGCAATTCTTTTGAAATTGGCTCTACAGTAGAAGAACTATACATAGAACTATGTTCAAAATGTCATCCATTTTACACTGGTAAACAAAAACTTATCGATGATAGTGGCGTTATTAATAGATATCACAATAGATTAAAGAAAAATGAAGACGCATCAAAAACAAGAATTGGTAAAAAAGTAAAAAAAGCTACTGTAAAAGCAAAAAAGGTAAAAAAAGAGGAAAAATAACATAAGAATATAAAAAAACACCCTAAAATTCTTTTTGGTGTTTTTTTATTTAATAGACAAATTTCAAATAACACCTGCCTGCTCATTCGAGTCTGAGCTTGAAAGCTCAGCTCTCAGAGTCGAAGACCGGAAGGCAGGAATATCAAAGAAATTCCAAGTCTCAATAACCGAAAATTTGAAATTGGATCTTGATTATTATCTAGTAATTGATTATTGATCATTGATTATTTATAATAAATATATGATTCTAGAAAACAAAATAATTGAACTAAAATCTAAGTCAGAAGAGTTAGAAGAGAAAATGAAAGATCCTCTTATTTTTAATGATAGCCAAAAACTAAAACCACTTTCAAAAGAATACTCTGAGGTCAATAAAATACTTGAAAATATTTCAATACTTGAATCACTAGAAAAACAACTTAGAGAATGTGAAGAAGCGCTCAAATCTCAAGATCTAGAATTAATAGAAATGGCAAACATAGAAAAATTAGAGCTTGATATAAAAATCAAATCTCTTACGCTTGAAATAGAAGAAATGATAAATCCATCTTCTCCATATGACAAAAAAAGCGCAATTCTAGAAATTCGTGCTGGAACGGGTGGAGATGAGTCAGCTCTATTTGCAGGAGACTTATTCAAGATGTACTCAAGATACTGCGAAACAAGGGGGTGGAAAATTGGAATAATTAGCGAAAATAGAACCGAACTAAACGGATTTAAAGAAATAATATTTGAAGTAAATGGCGATAATGTTTTTGGAATACTAAAATATGAAAGCGGAACACATCGCGTGCAAAGGGTTCCTGAAACAGAAAAAGCAGGAAGAATTCATACCTCTGCAGCAACTGTCGCTGTAATGCCTGAAGCAGAAGATCTGGACGTAAAAATTGAAGAAAAAGATTTGCGCATTGATACATTTTGTTCAAGCGGTGCTGGTGGTCAATCAGTAAATACGACTTACTCAGCGGTTCGTATTACTCATATTCCATCAGGACTTATTGTTTCGTGCCAAGATGAAAGATCTCAAGGACAAAACAGAGAAAAAGCAATGCAAATCTTGAAATCTCGTATCCTTGCAATGGAAGAAGAAAAAAGACAAGCAATTCTTGATAAAGATAGAAAAAACCAAGTAGGAAGTGGTGATAGATCTGAAAAAATAAGAACCTATAACTATCCTCAAAACAGAGTCACGGATCATAGAATAAATCTTACTTCACATAATTTAGAAGGATTTCTAAATGGTGATATTGAAGAATTCTTGATTAAACTAAAAGAATACTATAGAAATGAAAATTAAAGACGCCCTACTTACGGGATTTCAATTCTTGAAAGAGCATAATATTGATTCATATTTCTTGGATACTGAATTAATTCTTTGTTTTACTATAAAAAAGAAAAAGGAATGGGTCTTGTCAAACTCTGACTTTGAGCTGTCTGTAAATCAAGTTAAAAGATTTAAAAAACTAATTCTAAAAAGATCCAAAAATTACCCAATAGCCTACATTACAGGATATAAATATTTTTTTGGACTTAAGCTTAAAGTAAATAAGCACGTTCTTATTCCAAGACCTGAAACTGAATTATTAGTAGAATCGACCCTCAAGGTCGCCGACCCTCAGGGTCAAATTTTAGACATTGGAACAGGATCTGGAGCTATTGCGGTATCTTTGGCTAAAAATTTAGAAAACGCCAAAATAATAGCAAGTGATAACTCCTCTTTTGCTCTAAGTATGGCAAGGAAAAATGCAAGGACTTATAAGTTAAATAAAAAAATAAAGTTTGTAAAAAGCGATTTACTAGAAAAATTCAAAAACCTTAAAATTAACATTATTATCGCAAACTTACCTTATGTAAAAAATGATTGGGATCATGCATCTATCAAACATGAACCTCATAGCGCACTATATTCTGGGAAATCTGGACTTGTTCATTATTTTAAGCTATTAAAACAAATAAAAAAATACAATATAAATCCTAAATATCTAATTATAGAAATTAGCCCTGAGCAAGTTGAAATTATTTCAAAAAAAACGAAAGAATTGTTTGTAAATGCAAATATTGAAATAAAAAAAGATCTTGCAGGCTTAGATAGGGTCATAATAATAAAGTTTTAATAATATAGCTAAAAAAATCTTCACAAATTTTGTGAGGATTTTTTGTTTCGTTGTTTATAAATTTAAGATATTTTCTTTTCAACCTCTTTAATAATGAGATCTGATATAGTTTCTCTAGATAAAATAGCCCCGTCTTCAACACAATTTATTGTAATCCATTCGCTACCCTGTGATAATTGTTTATATACTTTATAAGATAGTTCCAAAAACTCCTTATTATTTTCATGAAGATCTCTTTTAGATCCACCAACATAATCCCTATTCCCCTTTTGATCTACCAAAAACTGCCCAATTACTGGCGGAACGTCTAATAAAAGATATAAGTCGGCCCTTGGTATTCCAAAAATATTGTATTCCAGATCTTCCAACCAATCAAAAAATTCTTGACGTTCTTTATAATCCTTTATCTTAGCACCTTGATAGCCGGCATTAGAAGATACATATCTATTTGATATAACAATTTTACCAGAATTTATTGCCTCAATCATTTTACCCTTAACAGCAAAACGATCTACTGCATAAAAAGCAGATGCAGCACGAGGTCCAACATCATCAATCCCACCAAAACGACCATTAAGATAATCTTCTACCATTGTACAAGATCTCTCTCCATATCTTGGAAAATCAAAAATTTCCACCCCAAATCCTCGATCTTCTAAGTTTTTTTTCAAAAGGTCTTGTTGAGTTTTTTTGCCACCACCATCGGTACCTTCAATTACAATAAAAATTCCTTTTTTCATTTTGCTTTCCTTCATTTATTTTAATATTTATTCTTTATCTTCTTTATTGTCTATATTCTCTTCATTTTTAATATCTTGCGCGCTAGCCCAAATATCAGAAAACTCAAAAGATGTAGCATCATTTGTCTTTAGACTTTCATAAAAAAGGTCTAATCTCTTTCTCTGCTCTTCTGTAATACTATCCTCTCTTTTTATTGTTTTTGGTGTTTGATCTGAGTCCATATATTATATTATTTAATTAATATTCCATCTTCTATTCGTTGTCTAAATTCTGCCTTAATAACTTCTATTTCTTCTGGTGTTTTACCCTTTATTCTATTTTGCCACTCATCCCATGCCCTTTTAGAATCTGGATTAGTTGGAATATCTTGCTCATCAAAAGGTTTTCCAAGGTTATCTAAAAATTTAAGAGTTTCTTTATCTAATTCTTCATCTAATTCTTTTTTTTGAGAAACATTGTTTAATCCGTTTTCAATGCTCATACTTTTAATTTTTATTATTAATTAAACTATTAACTATTATACTATTAAACAATTATCATATTAGTCAATTTTTTCTGTTATATCCTGCGTTCCTCTTCTTATATCCCAATTATCACGACTCATGTCTGATTGCAATTTAAGCTCTGGGAATATTTTCATAATCTCATTGCTCATTTTGTGCGCAATTTTTCTAAGTGTTGGATGAACCGTTGTGCCAGATCTAAGCTCTATTACATAACATGCCCCTGGAAGACCATAGGACACGCGACAGGCAACATTAAATCCAAGAGATATATAATATTGTCTTTCATCCTCGCTTATCTCTAGTTTATTTATACGATTTATTTGAGTTTTTATCAAGTCCTCTGCCTGAACTTTCAAATCTTCTGGTAATTGTGACAAATACCAATCATTAAAACCATGATTTATTGTAAGAAGTGGCATTCGACAAACTCCATTTCTATGTCTTTGCAAGTCTCTAAAAGACCCAAAATCAAGTAAAAAATCAAATCTTACTATGCCTAGCTCTGCTAAAAATTGTGGAAATCCTGTTTTACTAGACCTCTTATCAAACAAGTCTTTATATTTTATGAGCTCATCATGTTTTATATCAGTATAAAATGAAAAATTATTTTCTATTTTTTCCCCATTATAATAACCGTATTCTTTCATTAAATATTCTCTATAGTTTTCTTGATTTTCAAATAATTCATTACTAAAACTATGTGAATATTTTTCTTTTAGATTATTCCAAATGCCATCTGAAATTTCTCTAACCTCTTTAAGTGGCCAGTGGCGCATTAGAGAAAGCTTATCAGATGCTTGACGTAAATTGCTATGCCATGAAAGCTGAGTTGTAATTCCTGCAGGCAAAAATCCCCTCATTATATCAAAGCACCTTGCGTTAACTGCTTTTTGATAAATTATTTCATCCTCGTTTTCTTTTTTTGGATAAAGCCCTCTAATATACTCTTTTAATCTTTCTTGACTTCCAATATAAAAATCCATCCAGCTTTTCAAAATTACTTTTGACTCTTCACTTTCAAGTGGATCTATAATTTCCTGTTTAGACATATCAATATAACGAGTGCTTGTTTCTTGACCACTGTAAAGTGGCCAGTCTTGAATAGCTTTGTCAGCCAATATACTAAGTTTCTCTATAAAAATAGTTGTGCTTCCACAATCAGCAATGCTTGAATGACCATAGCCAAGATAAAAAGTCTCCATAAACTTTCCTGATCCAGATTTTCTTACTTTTTCAACATGATCTACAACGCTACTTGCACTTCTTGAATAAAGCGCTTGAAGCATTGCGTTGTCTTCTGGATTAAACTCATCAAAAACAAATATTTTGGCCATACGTTTAGTTGTTAGTATTTAGATTTTAGTATTTAGCTAATTACTGAAAACTGAAAGCTGACAGCTAACTGCCTGTGCTTCCCCATTTTCCTAATCCCCTATCTGTCTCGTTTAAATTTTCAACTTCTATAAGCTCAGCCTGTATAATCGGCTGTATTAAAATCTGAGCTATTTTATTTCCTTTTTTTATTTCACAAGCATATTCCCCTAAGTTGATAATACAAACCATATATTCTCCTCTATAATTTGAATCAATTACTCCTCCCAAAACCTTCAGACCATACTTAGAAGAAAGTCCACTTTTATCCCAAATTAAAGCGCAATAACCATTTGGTATCTCTGTCGCAAAACCAAGTGGAAAAACATGCCTCTCGCCAGAATTTATTACAACATCATCCAAAGAAAATACATCCATTCCAGCATCTCCATTCAAAGCATACGATGGTAAAATGACATCTTCTCTAAGTTTTTTAATTTTTATACTCACGTTGCTCATTTATTTAAAAATTTTATTATATATCTTTTCCAAGCCATCTCTTAACTCTTTAACGTTTGTTTCATTTACTAGCGTATAATCGGCCATCGCTATTGGTCCTGCTTTTGCAATGTTTTCAATTTCAGCATAATCACGACTTTTTGCCTCAAGTGGCGAGAAAGAACGATATTTCATTTGAGGATCTGACTCATACCTACTTACTCTATCATCTAATCTCTTGTATCTTGTCTCAGGGCTCGCATAGACAGCTATAATTATTAGATTATCACCATATTTTTCTTTTAATATCTTATATTCATCCCAGCTATAAAGTCCATCTCCAATAACATTTCCAAACTCTAGTAATTCATCAAATTTTGGAATATTTAGAATTGCAAAAGCGCCTTGTCCATGAATTTTTCTAAATTCTTCACGAATTGGCCTTTCGTTTTCTTCTTTTGGTTCAAGTCCACGACGAGCTACTTCATCAAGTGTGATTTGACCAAAACGAACATAAGAAAAACCTTTGGATACAAAAAAATCCGACACTTCACTTTTGCCAGATCCGCACATTCCTACAATGCATATCAATTTATTCATAAGCTTATTTTAATTTAAATTCTTGTAATATTTCTTAATCCAATTCTCTTATTTTCTCTTGAATATACCTTTCTATTTTCTCTATTAGTTCTTCCGGTGTTCCATTATTATCTATTTTTATGTCAGCTTGTTCTGATACTTCTTGTAATTGAATTTCACATTCATTTTCTTGAGACTTTTGAAATTCTTCATAAGAAATCTTGTCTTCACCTATATTCTCAACTCTATCTAAAAGCCTTTTATATCTTAATTCAGGATCTGCATAAATATGAACTAAATAAAAATTAGGCAGTTTTTTCAAATATTCAATATCTTCTTTAAGTCTTATTCCATCTACTACGACAACTTCTCCTGCATCTTTAGATACATCCCCTGCTATAACCTTTGCGAGAGCATCTTGGCCAAATTTTTCTCTAATCAAAGTCGAGATGTCTTGCAAATTTTCTCTTGTTTTATCTATTTCTAATCTATTTAAAAGATCTCTCAAAATATCAGAAAATCTATGAGATTTTGCTCCATATTTATCCTCAATATATTTTACTGCAGTTCCCTTGCCAGATGCAATCTCTCCTACAAAACCAAAAATAATTTTGCCCATTTCTTTAATATTTACTTAATCAAACTTTGGAATATTATCTCCCCAAATTTCCTCTAAATATTTTTTACCATTTATATTATGGCAATCTATATCTGGTCTAGATAACAATAGTCTTGTAATTGCTTCATTGGTAACAGAATTTGTCATAGAATTCTCATTGTGATCAGTCTTGCTTTCAACAACAAAATTTTTATAAATAATATGCTTTATACCGGATTGAATTATGTGTTTTAAACAATTCTCACAAGGAGCATAAAGGCTATACAAAATACAATCCTCTAGATCTCTCCTAGAAAAAAGGATGGCATTCATTTCAGCATGAATAATTAAATGATACTTTATTGGACGTTCATATGACATAATAGATTCATCACAATTACCAACAAAACCATTATAACCAAAAGATATAGGCCTATGTTTACTATCCACTATAACAGCACCTGTTTTTGTTGAAGGATCTTTTGATCTTTTTGCCACTTCTTCTGTAATATTTATAAAATATTCATCCCAAGTTGGTCTATCGTATTTTTTTTCTTCCATATGTTTAATTTTTAAGCTATGAATACACATAGCCAATTAATTAATAGCTTTAACAATTTTATCAATAATTTGGAACAATGGCAAACAAAAAAGGAGTTATATCAATAACTCCCATTAATTATTCTAATAACCATTGTGAAAGCATTTATCAAAAATCATTTTATATGTATATAAAGTCTGATTTTCGTCTCCAGCTTTCAACAGAAAATAAACATCACTTGCGGAGTTGTAAAAACACTCCGGAAACTCCCTAAAAAGCACATCTACCAAATCTTCATAACATATTTGGTCAAATGAACTAATAACAGCGCATTTATGAACCAACTTTTGAAACTCTGGGTTAACATCTTGTAATTTAACCAATTCCTTGATCTGAAATTGATTTAACATTATTATCCTCCATTTTTTAATATATCAAACGGAATATAGCAGGATTTTAAAAAAATGTCAAAAACAAAAAGGCCATTGTTTCTATGGCCTATAAATGATGTGGTTTTGCTATGCGGTTTTTTTGTCGCAAAGCTCTATCAATGTAAAATAGGTGTAAAGTTTTTGTGTATCTGCGCCCACTCTTAAAAGAAAATAGGCTTCTCGAAGACCCTTGCAAAAACAGTCTGGATATTCTTGTGACAGCACATAAGCAAGGTCGTGCCCGCTTATATCTTCAACACTATCCAACACGGCACACTTGGTAACTGTCATGCCTCTGAAACAGCTATCATCAGCAATTTCCAATGTAATCTTGTCTTTGATCTTTTGATACGTAAGCATTGTATCCTCCATTTTTTTATTTTATTAAACAGAATATAGCAGACTTTATACTAATGGTCAAGTCCAAAAACAAAGGGGCCTGACCCCAAAAGGGTCAGGCCCCAAACATTTGAAATATGTTATACACTAACCTTAAGTCCAGGTCCCATAATAAGTTATCCACAATTAACACTTGACATAATATTATATATATACTATTATAATATATTCTCAATAGAGAATTTAGTAAATAAAATAATATTCTTTTCTGGAGGAAGAAATGAAAACATTAGTTTTTATCATTGTCATTACCATTATTATGTTATCCACCGGCTGCAGTGAAAGAGAAGTCTTTTTCAACCTTTTTGGCTATATCGATGATTCATTCAATTGCTCAGGTATATTTATTAGTGCCTCAAAAGGATACTATGAAGCTTTTGGAGAAAATCCGACTTATGGTTGGGTCATAAATCATGCAGAACATGACTCATTAATCATAAAAACAGAATCATATCTATCTTTTGCTCGCAGATACAAAGAGGATTCATCAAAAGTATATTACCTTATTGTTAAAAGGGGCAAAGAAAAATGGAACGTACCAATAAATCCTGAGACAAGTCAGGTATTAGACCTAAATGCTTTTATAACAAAGAATTCAGATGTTGGGGTTACAAAACTACGTAATAGAATTAGATTTTACCTTGACAATAAGTCAAACATCCAATACATTTTGGACACAATAAATAAGTGTCCAGAAATAAAACAGACAAATATGGCAATCCCATGGAAACCTGGATTGCATTAATATCAAATTCAAAAAGCACCTGCGTGTAATGCGCAGGTGCTTTTCTTTATAATAAGTATAAACAAATATTACACACTAACTTTAAGTCCAGGTCCCATTGTTGAAGATATTGCGATAGTTCTTATATAAGTTCCTTTATATCCTGCTGGCTTTGCTTTTTTTACAGAATCAACAAATGTATTTATATTTTCTATAATTTTAGCTTCATCAAAACTAACTTTTCCAACTGATAAATGAACATTTGCACTATCATCGTTCTTGAAGGTCTCTTTTCCTTTTTTAATTTCTTCAATCATTTTCTTTACGTCAGGAGAAATTGTTCCACTTTTTGGATTTGGCATAAGACCTTTTTGACCAAGTATTTTTGCAATAACAGCGAGCTTTGGCATAATTTCAGGTGTTGCTACAGCTACATCAAAATCACATTTACCTGTTTTTTTGATCTCTGCCATAAACTCTTCGTCACCTATTATATCAGCTCCCGCTTCTTTTGCTTCTTTGGTATGAGTTGTAAAAGCGGCCACTCTTTTTGTCTTTCCATTTCCGTGTGGAAGAACAACTGTAGATCTTACAATTTGATCACCTTTTTTTGGATCAATTCCTAGAGCAACGTGCACCTCTACAGAAGAATCAAATTTTACACTTGATGTTTCCTTCAAGATTTTTACAGCCTCTTCAAGAGAATAAACTTTTTTACTATCAACTTTTTCTCTTACTGCTTTCATTCTTTTTGACAATTTTGCCATATAATTTTTTACCCCGCTCTTGCGTGGGTCCTTTCTTTTGAGGTATTAGCCCATTTTTATAAAACGGTCCCTCATTAATATTTAGTGGATTAGTTGATTAGATAATTAGAAATATATATCCCTAACCCTACTAACCTTACTAATCTAAACTCTCGTTGTGTTTTTCTTTTTGTATAATTCTCCAATGTATAAAATATACTGGAAAACCTACTAATATCATAGCAATGGCAGTCGCTGCCTCTCTTTGTCTATTTGATGTAACTGGATTTTGATTTTTATTATTTTCCTGCCAATTTTTGTAATCAGCTAACCACATTGTCATACTTTCCTTATCAGCTTCTGTAAATTGATCACATGTTTTAAGTGCTTCAATTTGATTTACAGATTTTGCTAAATATAATTCACTTGGAGCGCCGTTATAGTTCATGTCAGCTTTTGTGAAGACAAATGCTTTTAGCCCAGTATTTACAATAGTGACCGATCCTATAATAAAAACTATAAGACCAATTGCTGTCATAAGATACAAATACACAATTCTAACCCAAGGGATTTTAGACATAAATTTTGTTGGTTAGGTGGTTAGTTGATTAGATGGTTAGCGACTTATTCTAACCTTACTAACCCTACTAATCCACTAAAATTATTACTCAACTTTTACACCCATTTGTCTTGCAGTGCCTTCTATGATTTTTGCTGCTGCTTCAACGTCATAAGCGTTTAAATCTTCCATCTTTTTGGTAGCTATTTCTCTACATTGATCTTTTGTAAGCGTTCCGACTTTTGTTGTAAGTGCATTTGAAGATCCTTTTGCAATTCCTGCGGCCTTTTTAATAAGTTCAGATGCCGGAGGAGTTTTTAAAACAAAAGAAAATGACATGTCTTGATAAACTGTTATTACAACTGGAGTAAGTTCACCCATTTTATCTTGTGTTGCTTCATTAAATTTTGTACAAAACTCTTGAATATTTACACCATGTTGACCAAGTGCAGGACCTACTGGTGGAGCTGGATTTGCCTTACCGCCCATAATTTGCAATTTCAGAGTTGTCTTTATTTTTTTTGCCATATAATTATTAGAATTTAGTATTTAGAATTTAGTTTTTAGAGGAACTAATAAACCACACAATTATCAATATTTAAATTCATAATACTTACCTAAGAAGCCTACACCACCAAAGCGGGAGTAGATAAGTAAAAAATTATTATCCTTTTTTGATTTGTAAAAAATCTAATTCAACAGGAGTTTCTCTTCCAAACATTGAAACAAGAACCTTGATTTTACCATGATTTTGATCAATACTTGAGACCTTGCCTTCAAAATCCTTGAAAGGGCCGTCTATTATCTTCACGGTATCACCCTTTAAAACGTCAATCTTGTATTCTGGTTCTTCAACGCCCATTCTTTTTTGCAATGACTTAATTTCTTCCTCTGTCATAGGGGTAGGAATAGTGCCCGTTCCAATAAATCCAGTTACGTTTGGCGTATTTCTTACAACATACCAAGAATCGTCATTTACTATCATATTTACTAATACGTATCCAGGAAAAATCTTTTCTCTTACTGTCTTTCTTTTTCCATTTTTAATCTTAATTTTTGTTTCAGTTGGTATCAAAACTTCCAAAATTTTATCTTGCATATTCATTGATTCTATTCTTTGCTCTAAATTTCTCTTTACATTTTCTTCGTATCCAGAATAAGTATGCAACACATACCACTTTAAACCCAAATTTTCATTTTGCTTTGGCATTGTATTTTATTTATTTTTTTATCTATATAAAACAAATCTTTCTAAAAGTTTTGTTAACCCATAATCTATAATACCTAAGAAAATTGCAACAAAAAAACTCAAAAAAATTACTTGCGATGTTTTCTTAATTGTTTCTTTTTTTGTGGGCCAAATTACCTTCTTTAATTCAGCGATTGAGTCTATAAAATATTGCTTTATTTTATTTGTCATAAAGTTATTTAATAATAAAAACACTATAGTCCGCAAACTATAACTTATAGATATTATATACAATCATAGAAAAGTTGTCAACCCAACCCGCCTCACCCATATAAAGCTAATACAAAAAACACAATTTTCATGAAAACTGTGTTTTTTAGTATAAAAATAATGCTTAATACAACATTTATATGAATAAGACGATTATAACTCTAATCTATTTACTTCTTTCCAATTGACTTCATCATATATAATCATTGTGCTATCACTTAAAACATATAGATAATTATTTATATACAAAGCTCGATTTATAGAATTCTCCGATATTGCTTTTTTTAGAATTAGCTCATTATCTTCATAACCAAACACATATGACCCATTTCCACCAGGTAAGAAAAAAACTTCATTATCCTTATCAAGCAAAAATGCGTGATGATTATTCTCTAGCTCAGTCCAATATTCATTTAACATATATGTATCAATTTCTTTAGGGTTTGTAGGATCAGAGACATCAAATATAGAAATCTTTACATTTTGATCTTCTTTTCCTATGCCGAGGATAATATCGTCGGAAATAGGATGTAAATAAGATGAATATCCAGGAATTTTTAGCTCTCCTTTTAAACTAATATTCTTAGGGTCTGTTAGATCAATAACATAAAAGGGGTCTACTTGCTTAAATGTAACCACGTATCCTCTATCTCCCAAAAATCTTACTGAATAAATTTTTTCACCCCTGCCCAAATTCATTACAGAAGACATCTTGTTTAATTCAGCATCCAAAACATAAACATCGTTAGCGCTTTTTGGATTAATATTGCCAAAATAATACCAAGAATTTTGACCTATTGTTGTAGCAACTCTTAAATTACTATTATATTCGTCCATTGAAAATTGATTTAAAAGTTTTCCTGATACAGACCCTCCTGCAATAATTTGCAAATCTTTCAAAGAAATTTTCATTATTCCAGTTTTTTCAAGAGATCTCATTTCTAATTCATAATAACTGGAAATTCTATTCGTAAGTTCACTTTCAATTCTAAGTCGTTCATCATTATCTAAGCTTGCATAATAGTTTGAAATAATTTTTGATAATTCTATTGATTTTGCTTCATAGCTTATATCATAAGAAATCAATTTTTCAACCTTAGAAGATATTGTTTCTGGAAATAAGTCTGTAGCTCTTTTATTTAAAAAATTATAAAAAAATTTGATATTATCAATAGTATAAAAATAAGAAATATACAAAGCATCTTGAGACATATATATATTTGAAGACTCATTAGATCCGACAAAAGATGTTTTGTTTAATACATTTCCAGAACTAATATCTATTTTTAATGCCGTAAAAATAGAATCTACTTTAAGTGGTATTTCTGGATGATAAATATCGCTACACATTACTTCAAAAGACGTAGAGTTTATACTGAAAGGTTTGATGGGGCAAGGATTTATATTATTTATATAATTTGACACTACAAGATAAATTTTATCTCCATACATTCTAGAATCCTTTATATAAGTATTGTCTTCTAGCTTTATTTTCCATTTTTCTTCTGGATTCTTTGGATCACTAATGTCATATCCAAAAACTTCATTACCCGAAAAAACTACCAACACATTTTCATTTACAAACATTTCTCCAGACTTTTTTATTTTTGATAAAATTTCCACATCATCTACTGGAAGCGCATTTATGATTTTGATACTGGCATCATCTTGATAGGGTGGCATTATCATTTTATCCATCATAATCCCAGGTTCTGATCTGTATATATTGCGCTGACTTGATGATAAATAAATATTTTTTCCATCTGTTTTTATAATATCTGGCTCATCAATATTCAACACTTGCGTATTTGTTTGTGATACTCTTGCAGCATCTAATGCAATACTTTCATTAATTACTTGATGGGTTGTCTGTGTGTCTGGAGCTTCTCCAGATATAGAGCCCTCCACCACGTCTGCTGTCAAAATTTCTTTAGAGGTTGCCCTTGAATCAATGGCGTTCAAAAATTGTCCATATTGTCCTTGCGGTGATTTTGCTAAATAACCTTTAAATTCTTCTACAGACAAGAATTGCTTAATCTGATTTATATCAAATTCTTTGTTTGATTTAACCTCGCTATTACTACTACGATTAGCTACATCTTGCTGATTTCTTGTAACCCAAGCATATCCACCTATTACAAACAAGAGGATAATCAACCACGCAAAAATACTATTTATTTTACGATTATTCTTTGGCTTTAAAATAGTATCAGCTTTTGGTATTTCTATAATTTCTTCTAATTTAGGAGCTGTAATAATTGGATCACCTTGAGCTGGGATAGGAACAACCTTTTTTATTTTTCTGTTTAATTTTTGTTTTGTAGGAATAGATTGTTTTGTAACTATTTTTTTTACTACCTTTTTTTGAATTGGTTTTTTTATTTTAATCTCTTTCTCTATCGGTTTTTGTATTATTTTTTTTGTTGGCATATTTTTTTGTTTTATAAAATAAAAAAATTATTTTATTTTCTTTTTATATAAAAAATTATAGCACAAAAATAGCAAATTGATAATTTATTGTAACAAACTTATTAAAAATAATTAAGAAAAAATATTATTAATGATTTTTCCTATAAAATAAGAAAGTGTTATTACCAAAACTGTCATACCCAAATGTTCAAATATAGTATTTTTTATATTTACATTATTTTTCTTTGCCATAAAATAACTAAAAAATCCCAAAATAAGAACTCCGATAATAGCGCTTATTATCAAGGCATTAAATAAACTTGGTGTTAATAAAATTGGAATAACAAATATAATCGCAAACAAGAATTTTGATAAGAATGTAAATAAAGTTGACCACCAAATCTCCTTAGTTTCTTTTCCTCCTGCAAATTCAGTAGATATATGAATTCCTAGAGCATCGGAAAGCGCATCTGCAATTGCGATTGTAATAATAGAGCCTATTACAGCTAATTTACTATTTGTGCTTGTTGCAACGCCAACCATAAGACCAAGCGTTGTAATAACACCCGAACTAAGACCGTAACTAAAGCCAATTTTTAAAGATTTAAGCATTCTATTTTTTTGCGTCACAATGCTTTATGAGGCAGTGCGAGCTGTTAAATTATTTTTTTTATCTATATATTTATAATAAGCAATTTTTACAAATTCAGATGATACAAACTCAAGAATAACAACTCCCAAAATAATCATAAGATGATTAAAGCTGGGGCTAATAAATTTAAACAAAGAATGGCCAAGTCTTGTAAATGGTATTAATACTGTTAAAAAAGTTGCTACTAAAGAAAGGATAATCATTGAAAATGCGGGGAACTTTGCTTTTAAAAATAAACCCCTAGATCTTATTGAGAATATAAAAACTATCTCTGTTAGTATGCTGGATATAAACCAATTGGTTTGTAAAACTTGTGCAGGATAATGAAAGAAAAACGCAAATACAATAAAGTCTGATAAAGAGCTTACAATACCCAAAACCGTACAAAAAAGCATCATTTCTCTAATATCGTAAAACCTTGGCTTTTTGACCTCGCTAGAGTCTACTGAATCATTTGCAATGGCTATCATTGGAAAGTCTGACAATAAATTCAGTAACAATATTTGAATTGGCAACATTGGTAAATATTTTATAAACAATGATGCTATAGCAACTGAGTAAAAATTTCCAAAATTTGAAGCAAGGGTAGTTTTAATATACTTTGTTGTATTTGCAAAAATTTCTCTTCCCTCTTTTATTCCATCTACAATAACCTTCAAATTCTTTTTCAACAAAACAATGTCTGCATTTTCTCTAGATATATCTGATGCGCTTTGCACCACTATAGAAACACCAGCAAGCTTTAGTGCTGGAGCATCATTTATGCCTTCGCCCAAAAATCCAACTTGATATTTTGACTGCAAAAGTTCAATAATATGAAATTTTTGCTCTGGAGAAATTCTACAAAAAACAGAGTATTTGTCTATCGCCTCTAATTGTCCTTTTTGATCTAGCTCATCAAACTCTTCTCCGGAAATTACATCTTCTGGATTTTTCAAAAGACCCACTTTCTTACCAACAGCACCAGACACTTCACGACTATCTCCTGTAATAATTTTTATCTTAACACCAAGCTCTTCAGCCTGTTTTACGGCAGAAACCGTAGTTGACTTTATTGGATCTACAAAAGATATTACCCCCAAAAACTCTAAATTCTTTTCATAATATTTAATATCTTGTTTTTTTGAGAAAACAACCTTTTTCTTTGCTATTGCCAAAACTCTGTGACCCAAAATGCCCTCTGCTTTAATCCAATTATTAATATTAGTTACTTCTTGTTTACTAATTTTGCATATTTGAAATATTACTTCAGGTGCGCCACGAGAAATAAGTTCATATTTTCCACTACTAGAAACTAACACGCTATTTATTTTTCTTTTTGGATCAAATGGACATTCAGATATCCTTTTGTATTTATCATAATCACTTTCATTTTTCTTATCCATCTCGCTCCATAATGCTATGTCAAAAGGCTCTATTTTATCCTTAGAAATAGATGTTGTTCCAAGATTAGAGTATAAAATTAAATTATTATTTTGTGGATTATAATAATTTGCTACAGTAAGCTCATTTTCAGTAAGAGTTCCTGTTTTGTCAGAGCATAGAACTTGTATACCTCCCAAATCTTCTATTGCGGAAAGTCTTCTTACTACAACTTTTTTTCTTGCCAATTGAAGAGCCCCCTTTGAAAGAGAAAATGTCATAACAACGGGAAGTGCCTCTGGAATTACGCTAACAGCAAGCGCTATAGAAAAAATAATAAGCTCAACAATATTCGCCTCCCTACCTTTAATCAAAATATTAGCCACCAACATTGCAACAAGAGTTATTGAAACAAGCTTTAGTATAAAAGAACTAAACCTAGCAATCCCCTTTTCAAAATTACTAACTCTTTTCGTTTCAACTGCTAAACTTGTAATATCTCCCATTCTAGTCTTTTTACCAGTAAATAAAACAAGTGCCTTTGCACTACCAGAAACAATAGAAGTACTAGAAAAAGCCATATTTGAAAACTCCTCATTAATCTCTACACCTTTTTTAACAGAAATAGACTCACCCGTTAATACAGACTCGTTAAGACCAAGATCATAAGTTTCTAAAAATCTCACATCTGCGGGCACTTTATCTCCTGTCACAAGTTTTATGATATCGCCAGGAACAAGATCTCGTGATTTTACAAGCTCTTCTTTGCCATCTCTTATAGCTTTTACCAGCGATGCGGAATATTTTTTGAGAAGCTCTAATGTTTTTTCTGATTTGTATTCTTGAGAAAATCCCAAAATAGCATTTATAAATATAAAAATCAGAATCATTATTCCGTCTGTCATTTCTTTTAAAACAAAAGCTAATATAGCTGCTCCAAGAAGTAAATAAATAAAAGGCGATTTAAATTGCCTTAATAATATATGATACCATCTACTCTTTTTTAAGATAATCTCATTTGGTCCATAGTTTACAAGTCTTTGAGTTGCGTCCTTTTGACCCAATCCATTTTGTAAATTTGTTTTAAATTCTTTTATTAAAATTTCTGAATCTAATTTTGAAATTCTAGAAAAGTCAACTCTATCCATAATTATAAAAATTATTTATTACCATCTAATTATACTAAAAAATATATTAAAAATTCAATTTCCAGATAAAGAAATTCAATACAGATGCAAAACTTACCCATAATATATATGGGATTAAAATAAGTGACGCAATTCTTGAAATTTTATAAAACCCAATAATGGTTGCAAATATAGAAATCCACAAAATCATTATTTCAAAGAATGCAAACATTGGAGATTCTAATCCAAAAAATAGTATTGACCAAAGAATATTTAAAATAAGCTGTATAGCAAATATTATTATTACTTCTTTTTTATAAGCCCTATCTTTGAATTTACTTGTCCAAATAATATAAAGAGAGATTCCCATTAAAATAAATAGAATTGTCCATACCGGCCCAAAAAGATAATTTGGTGGATTAAAAGATGGCTTTGTAACGCCTTGATACCATGTAGCTATTTTAGGAGTTGTAAAAAAAGACCCCAAAAATCCAGCAAACTGACAAATTAAGATAGAGATAATTAGCTTTAGTGTTTTAGATTTCATATTTTCTTTGTCCGGTTGCTCGCCTCGCTATCGCTACCTGCCTCGACTTGCGTCTATGGCAAGGCGGGTGGCGAAGCGGGACTAACCGGATATTAATTACTTAACAAAAATTAATCCCAAGAAACTGACCCCTACTATTATTAGAGCTGATACAAAAAATCTAAGTGCAAATTTACGACTTCCCTGAGCATAAGAAAAAATACTCTTGCTAAATAAATTTGTAGCGTTCACAAGCAAAAATACAAAAGTTGCAAATTGAAACGTAATGTCACGACCCGCCATTTCGGCAAGAGAAACAAGTATTGCGTCTAATCCTGTAAAAGAAGCTATTATAGAACTTATTACAAAACCAGCCTTACCAAACAATACCAAGCAAATCTTTGTTACTATTTTTACAATTATTAAAATTCCTGCAAACTTGAGCGCTGGCATAAGTGCAAATATTTTACCCTCTGTCTCTTCGACTTCCTTTTGCTTTTTCTCTTTTTCTTTTTTACGCAAAAATATAGTAGCTATAATAGCGGCGGAAATTATCATTATTGAAATACTTGGCAAAATAGATACAAGCCAAGCTGCATTAAGTGGACCGACTAATAAAAAGATTTGAAAAAAACTAGCTAGGTTTGATAAAATAGCAGCACCAAGCAAATAATTAACAGTCGATGACTTTTTACTTCTTTGAGCTAAAGACTGAGTTGTTGATGTTGAAGAAACAAAACCCCCTACAAAACTTGTAAGACTAAAACTACTTTTATTACCAATAAGTCTTCCAAGTAGATATCCAAAAAGATCTATTCCTGTAATCAAAACTACAACCATCCATATTTTTCTTGGATTGATTAATTCAATTACAGCAAATTTTCCAAGATCAACATTTAGACTTGCAAATATTTGAGCTAAAAACGGAATGTCCATTAGCTTGTATCCTACGTTTGGCAGAAAAGGCAAAACAATTAAAGCTATAATTGCATAACTTATAAAAGACTGTAATTCTTTTTTTGAAACACTCTGGGTAATTTTTTGAGTTGTTGCTTTTACAGACAAAATCAAAATTACTACCACAAACAAAGCTATGATTAAATAAAGCGGTAAAATATTAAGTGTTATAAGTAGACCCATTAAAAATGTAAATAAAATAGCCAACTCACTTGTCAGCCCCAAGTCTTTTGTAATAATAGAGCTTATTAAATAAGAAGAAATGAGTAAAACAAAAAAAGCGCTTGATATAAGAAGTGCAAACATCGGCAATTGACTAGAATAAAGTATTCCAGCAACAGATCCAAGAAGACCTATCATTGAATATGTTCTTAGCCCACCAGCAGACCCCAAATCCTGATTACTATTTTCACGCTCTAATCCTATAGCAGCACCTAATAAAAGTGAAAGTAGTAACTTCCCCACCAAAGTCTCAAACATAAATTATTTTTAATAATTATATGAATTAATTATAACAGATTAGAAAACATTATAAAATAAAAAATACCCTGTAGGATGAATATTTATTTTTTTAAAAAAACGCTATCTTAACTCGTACAAAATAATTCCTGCACTTATTGCAACATTAAGAGATTCTATTTTATCAATGCTTAGAGAGATCATTCCATCTGATTTATCTAATATGGCCTGACCTATACCATTTGCTTCATTTCCAAAAACAATACAATATTTTTTGCTCGCCTTGGCGTAGCTGGAGCTCCGCTTCGGCGAAGCCATGTCTTTTAGTTTTTCTGGTAGTACCCCACCCGTCATAACGGTAGAATAAATTTTCATTTCTTTTTTTATTTTTTGAAATATTTCTAGGTCCTTGTCAAAAGAAATATTTAGCTTAAAAATAGAATCTTTACTGGCATTTATTACTTTTGGATTATAAATATCTACACAGGTATCATCTACAACGATGTTATAAAACCCAAACGCAAGAGAGGTCCTAAGTATTGTTCCCATATTTCCAGGATCATTTATTCCATTTAGATAAATAATATTACTTTTAAAATCAATATCTCTATTTATCTTATCATATATAGCATAAATTCCTGAAGAGGTTGTGAGACAAGAAATATAGTCATTTACCCCTTGATTTATAATATGAAAATTTTCTACTTTTGATAAAATAAAATTAGCATCTTCACCATTTTTGTCTAATAAATCCCCTCTTATAAATAATTCCTTTGGCAAAATACCAAACTCAATCGCGTCATGAATAGTCGTCAAACTCTCAACAAAAAAGAGATCATCTTCACTCCTCGTCTTTTTATCTTGAAGTTTCTTTAGATATTTTATTTTTTCATTATTTGTGCTTCTAATAATTTCTTGTTCCATGTGATTACCTTATATTTAAGTTCTGTGTATTTATGAAAGTGCCATATGAAGCACTTTGTAAATTTGAATTGGCACCTTGAAAACCACTGCCACTAATTTTTGTATCCTGAACTCCAGAAGATGCATTTTGAATTTTCGAAGAACCAAAAGAATTAATGCCCAATCTAATAATACCTCCAGAAATATGAGATTCTTGTTCTTTTTCTTGGTTTCTAAAGATAGCCACTATAAAACTAACTATTACTATAGCTGTTATTGTAAGCGAAATATACGATTTATTTATTTTCATGACCGTGATTTCATTCTGTCATAAATAGAATTAAAAGTAAAATGCTATTTATTCAAAGTTTTAACTATTTTAAAATCAAAAATATCTTGTTTGATACCTAATTTTCTTGCTAATTTTCTTGCATTTTTCTCTCCTCCAACATAGCTAAATAATTTTTTTAGATTTCTAGGATAACGCCATTTTTCTATAGTACCTAAATTCTTTAAAAGCAAGTCCACTTCTTCTTTTGTGGGTTGCTTAAATCCTAAATGCATAAATCTAAGACAAGCAAACAAATTTGCTGGATGACTTATATTTTCTACTTTTATTTTTTTATTTTTTAGATCATTTAATGATCCTGGTAAAGATATAAGTTTTTCAAACCAATTTTCTTTAAAAATATCTTTCAACGATATCATTGAACCATTGATAGTAAAATTACAAACACATTTAGGAGTCTTTTCTTCTGATAAACAAATATCTAAATACAAATAGTCTCTAAAAATATCTTCTGGCCTAGAAACTTTTTTTATTTTCAAAACAACAGATTTTTTTCGTCTTATTTTTCCATATGTAAAACCCTTATCTCTAAGATTTTTTACAAACAATCTAAGATCCCCTCCCAATAATACATCAAAATCTCTTTGGGGTAGTATTTTCTTAAAATATTTATAATATATCGCGTTTCTTATAGCACCACCCACTAAATAAACTTTTGTATTCTTGGGAATACAAGAAACAACAATCTGAAATATTTCATTATTTTTTTCGTTATGCAGAAACAATGGCAATTTTTTGTTGATTTTCATATTCTTATTCTATCAAAATTACTACAAAAATGAAATCTACTGCATCTTATGTTAATAAACGAAAATAAATCGCCTATTAATATAAGCGATTTATTAGAGTGCAAATAACTATTCGTTTTCTAAATCAGACTATCTAAATATTTTTCCCAAAAACCCCTTCCAACTCTTTATAAAACTATTTATAGTTTTTAATGCCCTACTTTCTTTATTGTTTTGATTATTTATCTTCGTATTGTTTACAACAACATATGGTCCATTTGAGCTTGCTGGAGACTTTTTAATGACAACTTCTATATCTTTTGTATTCTTTTTGATATCATCAAGATTTTTTTCTATTTTTTCCTTAGCCTCTAATTTAATAGGCTCATTATTTTTTGTTTCCGAAATAACGTTTTTTATTTCTTTAATATTGGAGTCTATTTTACCAACGATTTTCTTTACTTCTTTAGTCTTTGAAGACATAGGAGCTTGTTGAATCGTAGAATTCGTAATAGATTTTTCAATCAAATTCTTTGAACTCTCAATCTTGGCTACGCTATCTGTAATATTGGCCTTAATTTCTTTTGTCAAATTGATGTTTTGATTCAAAGTAGTGGTTGATGATGAAATAGAAGGCTTTGCTATTATAGTCGCTTTTGCAGTACTAACGTCTCTTGATATATTATTAATACTTTGTTTTATTTCTTGAATAACCATAGGGCTAATATTTTCTTTTGCAAATAAAATAGTTTTTGATATTGGATCTGAAGAAACTCCATATTTTGTATAAAACTTCACATATAAAGTTTTTTCACCATAACCCTCAGATAATTTGATTTGTCTTGTCTCTGAATATGCATCTAAAGAAGCATTTTTGAACTCTTTATCTTCTGAAATAGCGACTTTATTTACATCTGAACTTACAAAAAACTGCAAAGTCACTATATTAGAATATGTTATTTTTTCATTTTTATTTATAATAAAGTTAAGTCCGCCATCTGGATTTTCTTTTGTTGATTTTGGACTTTGTGGAGCTAAAGATGCCTCTGGTGGCAATCCCCCACCACCAGAAATAGACGACTTAATAACTTCAACTGTTCTTTCTGCCATTGACGTTCTTCCAAAAGAATCTGTGACAGCATATCTTATCGTATATGTACCTGGCCTAGTAACGTCAACCGAACCAGATGTTACAATAGAATTTGTGATATCCTGATTGTTATTATCCGTCGCCGTTACACCAGCATCTTGATACAATGAATTTTGTTCAATACTCACAGAATTTTCTCCCAAAACTGTGATTATAGGAGGTGTCTTATCTGACCAAGAAAAACTAGCAAAAGATGGCGCACGATAAGCACCAATAAAACCAAACGCTCCACCCACATATAAATTATTATCATTCATACTTAGTGAATTTACTTCTCCATCTGGATTAACAACAAATGCATCATCTACGTCGCCACTTTCTGTACTTATATCAATCTTAGCTAATCTTGAAATATTTTTATCTCCTATTTTAGAAAACGCGCCACCAATATATAAATTATCTCTATGGATCATCAATGTTTTTAATGATGCATTTGGAAAAATTGAAAAATCTTTTATTAGTTCTCCTGTTTGATTATCAATTTTTGCTAAATAAGGAGATGCACTTCCATTTACTTCAAGAAAATCTCCACCAATATATATTGCATCATTATCAACACTTATTACATTTACAATTCCTTTGACATTTGCCGTGAAGCCGTCTACGAGAGCACCTGTATTCAAATCTACAAATGCGAGATTATTAGTAAAATTTCCTCCAACATATAATCCATTTTCAGATATTGCCATTGAATAAACAGGACCATTCAAACCCGCTTCAGATGACAAATTCTTTTTTCCTGTTTTATTATCTACAAATAATAAATTTGATTCAAATTCTCCACCTATGTATAAATTCCCAGCATTAGATAACAATGCATTAACAGTTCCATTCAAGTCAACTGCAAAGAATTCATCAACACTGTTTGTTGCAATATCTATTTTTGCTAAATTAACAACTGGCGAATTAAATTTTCCACCAATATACAAGTTATTATCATCCAAAACCATTGTATTGACAGCTCCATCTACACCAAAATTAAAATCTCTATCTACCACTCCAGTTGTTGCATCTATTCTTGCTAAATTAGAAATATTTTCTCCACAAATACGATCAAAATCTCCACTTAAAAAAATATCCCCACCATCCAAAAGAGTAATTGTGCTAACGCTGTCATTTGGATTAGGATAAAATACATCCTCTACCACATCATAATCTACATTGATTTTTATAATATGCTGTGAAGCATTTGGAAGATCAAAATCTCCAACAGCATATAAATAATTTCCACGAATTAATATTTTATTAACACTTCCAGTTAAATCATGATCAAAATTTAAATCAATGGAAAAGGTATCCATATCAATTTTTGCTAAACCACTTATATTATTTTTAAGACTGAAATCTCCACCAAAATACATATCTTGTCCATATATAACCACATCATTAATCACATTAATTCCAGTAGTATCTACGATAAATTTTTCATCAATTTTCCCATCCTCAATCACAAACCTTCCTAATTTAGAGACATTAGAGCTCCCGACACTCAGAAAATCTCCCACAAAATATATATAAGATTTATCCTTAACAAGACCACGTATAACACCCTTTCTTATATCAATATTAAATGTTTCATCAAAAACCATATCACTTAAACTCATTTTTCCGATACCTTTTATAGGAGCACCATTTACAGAACTAAACCCACCCCCTATATATAAAATTAAAGCCTCTGAATCAATAAGTAAAGAAAAAACTGGGCCATTAATATCAAATCCAAAATCAGAATTTACAAGATATTTATCAATGTTTATTGTAGCTAAATTTAATGCTGAAAATCCATTTATAGAATTAAAATCTCCTCCAACATATAATTGATTATTATAAGAATACAAAGCGTAGACAACTCCATTTACATCAAAAGAAAAGTTTGTATCCAGTGTATAATCAGCATTTATATGAGCTAGTCCCGCCTTGGCATATCCATTTATAGAAGTAAAATCCCCTCCTATATAAAGCCCCCCTTCTCCGTCTGAAATAGCGGTGTAAACAGATCCTGTTATATCCAAACCAGCATTTATTAAAGTACCGGTTTCTGCGTTTATTACAGCAGCTCCTCCAGCATAAGGCCCCACGTAACTAAAATCTCCACCAATGTATATCTTGTCATTTTTTGAATCCGTAACTATAGAATTAATTACTCCATCCGTTGTATAAAGATTTACATTTGGGACATTAGAAATTTCTATTGTAGCAGCAGATACATAAATAATAATAAATAATAAAAACACCAAAGGCGAAAAAATTAAGAATTTTTCAAAAATCTTTTTAATCTGCATAAATTTTTATATTAATACTTAAGCTATATTATTATAACATATTTCGTCTATAAATACTCATAAAAACAAAAAAACATCACTTCTAAGCAATGTCTTTTCTAATCAGTGTTCGAGATTCATAGTCATATTTAATATATCAGCTTCTCGACTTCATCCCGCAACAATTATAAATTATATAGAGGCGGGATTATCCGATTAAGCAATTATTCTATTATACTATTAACCTATAACCTATTATTCTGTTATCTCCTTCTTCCATAACTTCTTCCACCGCCTCTAAATACTTTTCTTTTGCCATAACTTGGCTTGTATTCAATATCATCAATAGTTTCTACGAACTTCGTCATCTTAAGACTTTTGTTTATAAGTTTTTCAATGATCTTGATTTGCCTTTGTTCTCCTGGGGTTGCAAGTGTTATTGCTTTTCCTGATTTTCCAGCACGACCAGTTCTTCCAATTCTATGAACATAATCTTCACAATTGTCTGGTAAATTATAATTTACTACAAGTTCAATTCCTTTTACGTCTAACCCACGAGATGCAACGTCTGTTGCGACAAGAATTCTTTCTCTTTTGCTTTTGAAAGCAAGTAATGCGCTACGACGACGACTTAGAGACAAATTTGAATGAATTTCTATAGCTTTAAATCCTGCTGCACGAAGTTTGAGGGTAAGTGTGCCTGCGCCATGCTTTGTTCTTACAAAAATCAAAACTGATCCATCATATTCTTTTAAAATTTTTTCTAAATGAGTAAACCTATCTTCATTCTTTATCATAAAAATTTCTTGATCTACGTCTGTTGCTGTTGTTCCAGGACGAGCCACTTCAATACTTACTGGAAGTTTCATGTGCTTGGTAGCAATTTTTACAATTGTATCGGGCATAGTTGCTGAAAAAAGCAATGTCTGACGCTCTGCTGGCACCTGTCTAAGAATCTCTTGAATCTGCGGAGCAAATCCCATATCAAGCATCATATCTGCTTCGTCCAATACCAATGTATTTACTTGTGTAATTTTAAAAGTTCTTCGTTCTAAATGATCAATAAGACGCCCAGGAGTTGCCACTACCACATTTGGATTTTTACGAAGCGCATAAAGCTGACGATCTATTGCCTCACCTCCGATAAGAATTGCCGTCTTTAGTCCCATTGAACTCCCTAACTTACTAATACTTTCCTCTACTTGTTGAGCAAGCTCACGAGTTGGAGCAATAACAAGGCCTACGCCCCCCGTTTCTAAAATGCGCTCAAGCATTGGAATGCCATATGCAAATGTTTTTCCAGTTCCAGTTTGTGCAACACCTATTACATCTTTACCTTGTAAGGCGATAGGAATGGTTTTTTGTTGAATTGGAGTTGGTATTACAAGGTTAAGTCTTTTTAGGACGTTTAAGATTTCATTACAAATTCCAAGTTCTGAAAATTTCAAAACTTCTTCCGTAAGTGTTTCTGGAATTTTATCTTCAACTATCTCTTTTTCTTCTTTGATAGTTTCTTTTTTTTGCATTTCTCTTGGCTTAAAAGCCCTTTGATAGCCTGATTTTGTATTTTTTTTATTGTACATATTTATGTTTAAAAATAAGTGACCCGGTTTTCGAAAGGCCACTTCAATGACTATACGAACTCTGGAATCTTTTGTTAAGTTAAATCAATGCTTAATCATAACATGGATTTATAAATAAGTCAAATATAATAATTGACAACACAAAAATTATGTGATATTCTTGAGAACACTTTAATACACTCAAAAATTACAATATCATGGAAATAAGAAATATAGCCATTATTGCTCATGTTGACCATGGCAAAACTACCATTACAGACGCTCTAATGAAGCAAACTGGTATGTCTACTGGTGAGACAAGTATGGACAGCAATGACTTAGAGAAAGAAAGGGGTATTACAATATACTCAAAAAATACTTCGATTTACTACAAAGACACAAAAATAAATATTGTTGACACTCCTGGTCATGCTGACTTTGGCTCTGAAGTAGAGAGAGTTCTTCGCTCCATAGACTCTGTTGTTCTTGTTGTCGATGCACAAGAGGGGCCAATGCCTCAGACAAAATTCGTATTAAAAAAATCACTAGACTTAGGACTAAAACCCATTGTTGTAATAAACAAAATTGACAAACCAGCAGCAAGTCCGAGCGATGTTAAAGAAATGGTATATGAATTATTTCTAGATCTTGGCGCTGATGATGATCAGCTAGATTTTACTGCGATTTATGCTATAGCGCGCGACGGTGTTGCAAAAAAACATTTACACGAAGAAGCGCGAGATTTTTCTCCACTTTTAGATATCATCTTAGAAAAAGTTCCTGTCGCTTCCAGTCCTGAGCTTACAAACAAAGAGCTTCTTGTTCAACCATTTAATCTAGGCTATGATAATTTCCTAGGACGCTTAGCAATATGTCGTATATATGAAGGAACAATAAATCAAGCCCAAACACTAGTTATCAAAAACTCAGAAGGAATTGCAAGGCGTGGAAAAATTACAAAATTATTTACCTTTGAAGGACTTATAAAAAAAGAAATTGAAAATGCTTCGGCGGGAGATATTGTAATGATCGCAGGGCTTCCTGATATCTACATAGGCGAGACAATTTGTGAAAATGAAAATCAAAAATCGCTTCCAGCGATAAGTATTGATGAGCCTACAATTTGTCTAAACTTTTTAATAAACAATTCTCCGTTTGCAGGACGTGAAGGAAAATTTGTTACAAACAGACAACTCAAAGAAAGACTTGAAAAAGAATTAGAAATAAACGTCGGGCTAAAAATTGATTTCTCATCCACTGAATCTTACAAAGTATTTGGCCGTGGTGAAATGCACATTGCGATTCTTTTAGAAAATTTAAGAAGGGAGGGCTACGAGCTTCAAGTTTCTCAACCCCATGTAATCATCAAAGAGATTGATGGTGAAAAACACGAACCATACGAAGAAGTTATTATTAATGTACCTCAAGAAATGAGCGGGGTTATTATCCAAAAGCTTTCAAAACGTCGTGGAACAATGATAGAAATGGAGCCAGAGCATGGAAATCTTAGAATGGTTTTTGAAGTTCCTACTCGTGGACTTCTGGGCTACAAAAATGAGTTTGTTGTTGATACAAGGGGTGAGGGAATACTATATTCACGCGTAACGGGTTTTAAGCCATATGCTGGAAAAATAGACAAGACAGAGCTAGGATCAATGATTTCAATGGCAACTGGAAAAGCGCTTGGATTTTCACTTTATAATATACAGGAGCGTGGGACTCTTTATATCAAGGCAAATACAGAAGTTTATGAAGGAATGGTTGTTGGAAATGTTGCAAAGGGAAATGATATGGTTGTAAATGTTATAAAAGGAAAACAGCTTACAAATATGAGATCTTCAAACGCTGATGAAGCAATAAAACTTACTACTCCTCTTGAGATAACTCTAGAGCGTGGAATGAGCATAATGAATGATGATGAATATCTTGAAATTACACCTCACAATATTAGGCTTAGAAAACAATATCTTACTGAAATTGAACGTACTAGATTTGGAAGAAAAAAAGAAAAATAAATATAGAGTTAAATCAACAAGACTAAGTTACTGGGATTATTCTAATCCTGGTTTTTATTTTGTCACAATATGTACTAAAGATAGAAAAAATATGTTTGGTGAAGTTAAAGATGAAAAGATGATTTTAAATAGATTAGGATATATTGTAAAACATTGTTGGCGTGATTTAACAAATCATTATAAAAATTGTAATTTAGATTCGTTCATTGTAATGCCGAATCATTTACATGGAATTATTAAAATAAAAAATTTCAATTCTAATGAACCCGTAGAGATGGGTTTACAACCTAGTGTAGCGATTCGCATCGCACCCGTAGAGATGATTCATGAATCATCTCTACGCGAATCGCCAAACAATAATTACAAAATAGAAAGGCGTAAAATGTTGTTATCAAAAATTGTCGGTAGATTTAAAATGCAATCATCTAAAAAAATAAATCTAGTAAATCGTGCAATACATTTTCATTGGCAACTAGGATTTTATGATCACATAATACGTATAGAATTTGATTTATGGAAATCTAGAAAATACATAATAGATAATCCAGCAAATTGGAAAAAAGATAATAATTATAGAAAATAAAAAAACACCCCGAAAAACTGGATTTGATTATTTAACCTATTCTTCCTACATATAAACTGATTACTCTGAAAACCTCTTCGCTGTATTTATCAAAACCGCATTGATTTCTCCTCCAATTAATCTAATGTCAAGAATTCGTTTTAATGCATTTAATTGCTTTGGCATTATTGATTGACCACATAATTTCTGCACTCTATCAGCGACCTTATCTAAATCGTCAAAAGATATAACCATACTTTCAAGACCTACTTTTTTCAAAATCTCCGCGCAACCCATCTGATCACTTACCAAAACTGGTATGCCTAAACATACTGCCTCCATTGGGACATTTCCAAATGTTTCAAATTTTGATGGACAAATTATTAAACCCTGAGAAATATAAAACTCCTTCAAGCCCTCAGAAGTCATTTCTGGAAAAACCTCTATTGTTTTTGGAAGTTTTTTGATACTTGCGTTTGGATTGGTTATAAAAGATGCGCTATGTCGCCATCCACGTTTTAATAATTTTTTATGAAGCTCAAAGAACAAATCAAAATTTTTGATATCTGTATAGCGACCTACCGCTGCAATTCTACGCTCTAGGGAATAATTTACTGCACAAGGATCTATGAAAACTCTTGAAACAGAATTTGGTATAACATAACCGTTCTTTATTTTACCCACAACAACCTCTTTCTCAACAACATCCCTACACAATTGAGATGGAAAAATAACCTGATTTGCTCTAGATAAAACAGACTTCTCCATTTGACGAAAAATCTTTTTTGGACCTTCTTTGAAATATTCTATCTCTCTAGATAATACTCCGGCATATCGAAGTACAATTGGAATTTTTTCTTGACGAGCCGCTATTGATATAAGCCATGGCAAATAATAAGTGCCACTTAATAACATAACATCTGGTTTTGTTTCTTTTAAAATACTTCTAATGATTTTTATTGATTTACTATATACGCTCTCAACATCTTTAATGTTCTTAGCCTTTTTTATTACAACTTCTATCGGTAAATCATGAATATTTATTATATGATGATCAAAAATTTCGGGCGAAAAATGACGAAACAAGGCAGAGCCTCTCATGTGAACTTTTCGATTTAATTCTATACCTAAAAATTCATAGTCTAATTCATATAAATATTTTATAAGATTAATATTAGAGGCCGTAATGCCACCAACGTTTTCTCTAGTAAGATTTATAGCTACTTTTAACATAATGTTTTTGTTATTTATCAATTTATGTTTGACAAAATATGATAAATATCATGTTCTTTGTCTACTCAGTCATTCTCTCACACTTATCTCAATAATCAAAATAAAAAAACCATCTTTATTAAAGATGATTACAATTTAAAAAAATTATTACTACTAATCTTCTATGCTTGCTTGTTTTTTGTGAACTTTTGGCTTCATTTCTCCTTTTGCAGCCTTTGAGAGAACCAACAACTTTTTTTCATATTCATGAACTTGTGGATCAAGTTTATAGGCCATATCATTTATTCCAAGCAAATATAATCCATCTAAGCTTGTAAGACGAGACAGTGCGACATAGCCCATTCCATAGCCAAAAGATTTGCTCAAATCTATCTCTGCGGACTCAAGTGTCATACCCTGGCTTTTATGAACTGTAATAGCCCACGCCAAACGAAGTGGAACTTGATTTATTTTTGCCAAAATCCTATCTTCAGCATCTATAGTCCAAGAATCTGGCAAAACCTGTATATCATCTCCCGAATTAAGTCTTACAATGGGAAAATTATTTTCATCAAAACCAACCACAATTCCCATACTACCATTTACGTATACTACTTTATCATCTTTGAATTTATTTTTTACAAACATTACTACAGCTCCTTTCTTAAGAATCAAATCCTCTGGTGCCAAACAATTTTTCATTAGAGAATCTACTAATTTTCTCTCACCATCCCCTGTCATACGATAACTATATTCAGGCTCTCTAATTTTTTGAAGCTCACAACTATTTATTAGATCAACGTCAACATTATGAGTAAAAAGTCTCACTGGTCTAATTTTATGAATAATTTTTTGATTCATTCTACCCCTTAACAAACTTATTATCTCTTCGCTTACTATGTCCTCCCTAAAACTTTTTAAAATAGCAATCATATTCTTATCATTTTGACGATGCTGTTCATCAAGATAACAAACTCGTAAATCCATTTCCTTCCACACGCTAGACTTGTATACAAAATCTGCTTCTTTGTTTAAAGGGGATATTGGCGGAAGCTGAAAAAAATCTCCAGACATTACTATTTGCATTCCCCCAAACGGTAAAAAATTTTTCTTGAA
Organism: Candidatus Komeilibacteria bacterium S5_K13; assembly: GCA_019248485.1. Taxonomy (GTDB): domain Bacteria; phylum Patescibacteriota; class Patescibacteriia; order UBA1558; family S5-K13; genus S5-K13. Next base: position 63,022 of record JAEHGL010000001.1, read on the forward strand.
AGACTGACAAACACGATCAATCATGTCTAGTCTATATGAGTGAAGCATTGAAATTTCATCTATTATCAAGACATCTGTTTTTGCAAACTGCTTCTTAAGATAACTCTTTTTGGTAAGTGCCTTAATATCTTGAGAAGAAATCTGATCTTTTATGCCAATTCCTGCCCATGAGTGAATAGTGCGACCCCCAATATGAGTTGCTGCAATGCCTGTAGAGGCTGTAATTGCAACACCTATTTTTCTTCTTTTTAAATGATCTACATATTGATTTAACAAGTATGTTTTACCACTTCCAGCGGGACCAGTAAGAAGAACGTTGTGTCCTAATTTTAATATATTTAATGCGTCTTTTTGTTTCATACACTAATATTACAGGAAATGTAATACTATTTGAAGGGGTAAAGCACAAAATAAAAAACCCTGATTTGACTCAGGGATTTTTAGATATATAGTAATTAATATTTTGTAAAATACTTAATCTTTGCTTTTTCCTTTAAATCATCTATCTTAGCTTGAATTTCTGTATTAACCTTTTGACTACTTAATTGACTTCTAATTTGCTCATTAGTAGCTGCCTCCTCTCCTTTTGGAACTACGGTATTACTATCTTTAATATATTTTGCAACCTCCTCATCAGTTACATTCACTCTATCTCCTACCAACTTCTCGACCTGTTTTTGTAGTTTGATTTGTTTTTCCAAGTCAGCCCTTGTCATACCCTGTTGCTCTAATAAATCATCTATTTTAGCACCCTGTGCAGTAACAGATGCTTCTATTTTTTTTATTTCAGCGGACACATCTTCTTTACTTATAACAATTTTCTGCGCCCTAACCTCATTTTCTATAAGTTTCTCTGTAATAATAGAATCAAGTAGCGCTGTTCCATATTGCTTTTCAAGCTTTTGAGTTATAGAAGCACGACTAATTAAACGACCATCAACAGAAGCCACCACAAAAGTGCTTCTAAGTGCAAAAAACAAAATTACTAAGGCTATTATTATTAATGCAATAATAATAAACTTTTTGTTATTTTTGATTAATTTTTTAAAGACAGCCATTTTTGCTTCTTTTGCAATTGCTGACTCTTCTTTTTTTTCTTCTTGTTGAACATCTTCTGTATTTACAAATTCTTGCTCAACTATGGTTTCATTTTTTTCTTCTTCCATAAAATTGTGTTTTATTTATAAGAACTCTAATACCATATAATAATCTCATATATTTAGCCAAAAATCAACATAGCTAATTAAAATATACCTGCTTCGTAGCATAGCTATTCAAATGGTGTTATACTGAAATTAGAAGAAACGATTTATATTTAAGATTGAATAACCCAAGTTAATTTTATGTTAACTACAATCGCGATAATTTTAATCATTCTTTGGCTTTTGGGACTACTAACATCCTACACTCTTGGAGGATTTGTCCACATTCTTCTTGTTGTAGCAGTTATTATGATTCTGGTAAGACTTATTAGAGGACAAAAAGTATTATAAAGCTTTTTTTCCTTGTCTAATTAAAAATTTATACACCTTTGCAAAAAAACAAATCTTATATTTTTAGTTTAAATATAAATGAAAAAATAGTTCCCGAAGAACTATTCTCTTATATAGTTTTAATCAATAATTTAAGGACACCTAGCAAATTCGCAATTTTCTCCTGCACGAGAGACATACGAACCATCTGGACATAATTTTGCCTCTAAGGTACATGCAATAGCGCTAGATCCAGTTGCAAATACAATAGGAATTTCAAGCGCATCATCGTTTTTGGGCAGTCCTGATGGATTGTCTTTTTTTAGAATTAAGGCTCCTCTATTACTATATACATTTTTATCTAATATAAAATTAAGGGTTGCTTCAAATGGAACAAATTCATTTGTCATCCAATCACTCTTTGCATTTGCAATCCCTTGAGATATTATTCTACCATCCCAATCAACCAGAAATACCGGAAAACTTGCTTCAAAGAACCGAGATCCTCTTGCACTTCCCTTAATGCTTAGCGGGCTAATAATAATCTGATTTGGCAGTGGATTTTCAAGCTTAATAAGATTTATTTTCTCTAATACGTTACCAACATCTTCTACAAAATTTTTATCGCCATATTTGCATTGTCTTGGATATGATTCCATTACTGGACTTCCTGTAGAAACACAATCTTCAAAATTATTTACAGCTTTTGACCAAACAATATTTGTAATTTCTGGAATTTGCAACAAATTCACCTCTACTTGAGGCTTGCAATAACACATAACTATTGATACTCCTGCCCACCCATCAAATTCTGGAATATAAACAGTTCCATCTTTTTCTGTAATATCAAGCTGATTCATAACGCTATTGCACGCTCCTGTTGTTGCTACATTTATTGTTTCTTTTATTATGTCTAGCTTTGTTGGATTCATTTCTCTAGTGCTAATTGACTTTGAAATAATGATTGTTTTTTGATATCCCACACTATCCATATTTTCACCATTACAATACTTTGTAGTATCTTCACTAGACATAAGATAATTAATTGTATTTATAGGGACAATAACTTCTTCCGTGGTTGATTGATTCAAGGTTTCATAAATCCCAAATACAGTTATTAGTGAAATAACTATAAATAATGATATGTATATTTTTTTACTCATACATTAATCTTACTCCTTTTAAAGAAATAAAGCACCTAATACATGTTGACAAACTCACATATGAATGGTAATCTGTCATATTAATAAAAATCCATGGAGGATAAAATGAAACAAGAGCAATTAGTCGGCCGATTACCCCTTACAAATAGTGGGGAATTACAAACTTTCTTCTTTGGCGTTGGATCTGCTAGTGCGATCAAACATTTCCAAAACAACTTTGTTATAATCAAGGGAAATCAACATATATCTGTTGACCTTGGAAACAAATCTCAGCTTGCCCTTGAACATATAGCTGGGCTCAAGATGACAGATATTGAATTCTTTTTACCCACCCATTCACATGCTGATCATGTGGGTGGAATTGAAACCTTTGCTTTGGATAGTAGATACGTAGGCATTCCTCGTTTAGGAAAGGAAAAACCAAGCGTCATTATCACAGAGGAATATCAAAGAATTCTTTGGGATGATACCTTGCGTGGAGGAATTTGTTTCAATGAAAGAGAAGAAGAAAATAAAAGGAATCTCTGCTTTGGAGATTATTTCAATGTTATTAGGCCGATTTGGAAACAAAAACAACCCAGAGAAATTTGGGAGCTTGATTTAGGTGGAATACACTTGGAAATTTTCCGGACCAAGCACGTTCCAGACAGTGCTGAAACCTGGGAAACATCCTTTGTTAGCTATGGCCTATTTGTTGACGGGCATGTATTTATTTCCTGCGACACCAGGTTCGACATTGATCTGATAAACATGTATGCGAGTAGATCTTCAGTCATGTTTCACGATGTTCAATTCTTCAATGGTGGTGTACACGCATCCCTTGATGAATTGAGAACTCTTCCAGCGGAAATCAAGGCAAAAATGTACCTTATGCACTATGGCGACAACTGGGAGACTCAAGATATCACCGGATTTGCCGGACTGGCTCAACAAGGCGTTATTTATACGCCCTAAACCAGACCAAAAACAATAATCCTCGTCACAAAAATGTAGCGAGGATTTTTTATTTAAAATATACTTAAAAATAAAAAACAAACGAATCAATTAAATCAATTAACATGAAAATAATAATTTAGTCTCGTCTTATCAGGTCTAATCACGCAATACAATTAAAATCATTATATTCATTAAAATAAATATTGAATAATAAGTCCCGTAACTACACTAACCACAAATAACAAGCCGATCACCTTAAAAATATCTTTTTTATTTTTGTCTTCTCGAAACAAAACCAAAATTCCCAAGCCACCACTAGCACACAATCCAGAGATTATAGAACCATAAGAGATTACGCCATTAATATATAATTGCGTTATAACAACCGATGCAGCGCAATTAGGAATTAATCCTATTAGAGCAGCTATAAATGGTTGCCAAAAGCTATTGACCAAAAATAAATTAGCAAAATTTTCTTCACCAATATAAAAAATACTAAAATTTATAAACAAAGTTGCTATCAATATAAATATAAAAATTTTAAACGTATGAATTAGTGGATGAAAAAATATTTCTTTGTAACTAAATTTTTTAGCTGATGCATTAATACAATGCCCACAACAAGCTATTTTTTCAACAATAGACTCATGATGATGACTGCTATCGTCATTTCCTTTATTATAAATATCAATATGGGCTAATATTTTTTTATTAGATTTTTTAAAAATCAAATCGACAGCATATCCCGCTACTAGAGCTATGAAAATTTTTGTTAAAATAATTGGCAATATCAGACTAGTTTTATCTGGATAAGACAAAATAACTGGAATTGCCTCATCAGAAGTTGATAATAAAACCGCTAAAAAAGTGCCTATGGTTACTAATTTCTGGGTATATAAAGCTGCTGTCACTACTGAAAAACCACACTGCGGAAAACTTCCAACCAAAGCTCCTAATGCTGGACCAGCATAGCCCGCTTTTTGAATTTTTTCTTTTATTAGATTGCCAAATTTATATTCAATTATTTCGATGATTATATAAACAAACAATAAAAAGGGGATCATTTTTATTGTATCAATAAGGGCGTCTAAAAATATTTCTTGCATAAATATTATTCTCTAAAAATAAAAATTATACATTTATTTTCGCATAATTTATACAAAAAGACAATAATAAAAAACATTACTCCTTCGGCAATGTTCTTTGGTAGTTCCATATAGTTCGGGACGTTAGAACTATTATCCAACAACAAAATGAATATATTCATATTCCTAGTTTAAAATATAGCTGATTTATAACTTATCCTACTACCCTACTCACTATTGTTTTCTTAGTTTTTCTTTACTTATAAAATTTACTGCCAAAAAAGTGGCGATAGGAACAGCTAAAATAATTCCAATACTACCAGTCAAAGCTCTAACTATTTCTGTAGCCATCATTTCATTATCTATGACCTGATTAAATGTCAAAAATGGCTCTTGTTTAACACTAAATAAAATTAAAAGTGGTAAAGATGCTCCAGCATAAGCCAAAAACAAAGTATTTATCATTGAGCTTAGATGCGAGACTCCAACGCGCATAGCTTGTTTATAAATTTGATTTTTTGACAATTCTGAATTTGATATTTTTAATTCTTTGACTAGAGCTACTTGAGAAATTATCACATCGTCTAATACGCCTAATGCACCAATAATAATACCCGCCAATAATAGACCCTTAATATTTATATTTCCTCCAGCAAGTCCAACTAAATAAGTTGCCTCTTCGCTAGCAAAACCCGTCAATTTTGTTATTGATGAAAACCAAATAGATAATAATCCAGTAATTATTAAAGAAATTAGAATAGAAAAAATAGAAATTGTTGATGTTCTTTTAAGCCCCTCTGTAATATAAACACCAAAAACTAAAATAAATAATGAGCCAACTATTGTAATAAAGAGTGGGTCTGCTCCAGATAATATTTTTGGAATAATAAATTTTAAAATAACTAAAAATGTTAACAATAACACAACTAAAGCTCGAGCACCTTTAAATCTACCTATAATTACCACAGTCAAAATAAATAATAAAACTAGCCAATATATACTACTAGTTCTAGAAAACCCTATAACATAAAAACTCTCACCACCGCTCGGTTCAACGCTATAATGAACCAAAACCTTATCTCCAACCTTATATTCACTAGCAGATGAAACGTCATATTCTGTTCCATTAAAAAATACCTCCTTATTTCTCCAACCATCTTCAAGTCCTATAAGTTTTAATTTTTGTTGAATTGAAATTGAACCATCATCACGTAGTATGCTGTTATTTTCAATTACCTCTACAACTCTAGCTTTAAAAATTTCTTCTACACTATTAATTTGTAAATCTATTTCTTGAGGCGCAGCTTCTTCTGACACAATTTCTTCGTTAAGATTGTTGGAATTTTCTTCTTGTGCATTTGCAAAATTTACAGTTTGAAATAAACCAAATAAAGTAATTGGGAATAAAATAAAAAATAATAATAATTTAATTTTCATAATACAAATCGGCTCTAATTAATTATTTTAATTGCCTTTCCGTTTATTAACGCATCTGCTATTTTTTTATAAGCTGAATAAAGTATTCTCTGATATGTGCTTGTTGATGTATGCATTTTTTTTGCAGCCTCTTGTTGCTCCAAGTCATTTGCATGACGCAAACGATAAGCCTCTATTTCCTCTATAGTAAGCTCGACAGTCTCAAGATTCCTCATAGGAATTCCTTGGGGTTTAAAATAGGTAACATTTGGATTAAACTCTATTTTTCTACAAAGTCTTGGTCTTGGCATATTATTTTATTTGCAATAATACTTAATGTATCTTTGGCTTTTATTATATTATTAAATTCAAATATTGAAAAGTCATAATAAATCTGATATTCTTTTTATAAAGAAGGTGCTTCGGCTCTCCGTCTTTAATGAAGAGCCGTTTCCAGTGCCTTCTTTTATTTTTGGTCTTTTAGAGCTTCTTTTTCTGATTTTATGATTTCTAATTGTTCTAAAAGCATTTTCTCTTCATTTTCTAATGCTTGTAATTCGTTTTTGGGAGAAATAAATCTTCTAAATCCAAACCCATTTCTACAACCATAACCCATTCCATTCCCATTTCCGCAACGACCCATTCCACGACCAGTCATTGGACCTTCACCCATTGGGCCTGTTCCATTTTTATTTGGCATATATTTGTCCTTTCTTTAATTTTTTATATTTTGGCAATTCGATCTTTATATATTACCTATTATGAGTATACGCCCATAACTATTAAATGTCAAATCATAATCATTTGACTTTTATAACACTTATATTCATAATAAATAAATAATCGATTAATATAACCATATGAAAAAAGGAATCATTGTACATACCATCGTTTTTAATTCAAATAAAGAAATCTTATTAATAAAAAGATCTAGTGCCGAAACTACTTTACCTGGATACTGGGATATTCCTGGCGGGACACTTGAAGACGGCGAAGATCCAACAAATGGTGCAATTAGAGAAACACTGGAAGAAACTGGCATAAAAATAGATAGGCCGAGTTTGTTTTTCTATACATCAAATATAGATACTCAAAAAAATAAACAATTTATTCTTATGATATTTATAACCCAAACCTTTAACTCACAAGTTATATTAAACAAAGATGATCATGAAGATTATAAATGGATAGATATAAATGATCCACTTCAACTTAGTGTAGTTTTCTATATTAAAGATTGTTTTAAACTATTGAGGTCTAAAAAACATAAGTTATTAAAATTTATATAATCGCTTAAACGTTTTTTAAAACAAAAAGACGTCTTGATATAAAACGTCTCTTATGCTCTAATATGTGATTCATTACTATTTTGAAAAACCTTTTTTAACTTTTTTTGCTTTGATAATCTTTTAAAATTGTTTTTACTCACTATCGGCTTACCAGTTTTTTGTTCCAATTCTAAACGAGCATTTTTCGCAACATGTCCACCTTTTTTTGCGGGAATTTTATTATCTTCTACTCCTTTTGTTTCCATTGTTTCTGCAATTTGGCGTGTAGAAAGTTCTGCTAAAGCTGTAAAAACTAGCTCGGCATCTGTCATGTGATCTCGTAAATTTTCTTGACGCAAATCTTTTAAGCTCTTGTGTTCTTTTATTGTAAGATCACTCCATTCTTTATGAATAATATTTGTCAAAATAGCATACTCCTCTTTTTTTCTTACTTCATTATCCTTCCAATAATCAGTCAATTTATTGCGAATTTCTTGTCCCATCATTCTCTGTTGTATCCATTTTTTATCTCGTCCCATTTTCTGCCAATATTCACAACTTCTATCTAAAGCTCTTTCTGGATCATTCATTTCTTGCACTCTTTCATAACCAACTTTTGCTAACCATAATTTAATAGGTTCAGCCTTTTTGCTTGGAATAGATTGAATAAGGCGCAAAATTGTTTCTACGTCAGCAACATCTGTTTTATAAAATTTACCATCTGCGGACAAAAGTTTCAGTTTGTCACATTTTGTGACAGACTCATTTCCCTCTCTTTTTAAACGATTTTTAAGAGTTGCCCAATAACTTTGTGCTTTTTTGAAATCTATTTGCTCAATTAAAATAGCAACGATATCAATTACTGAAAAATACCATGTCTCAGTCTTTTCATCATAATATCGACGAATTTTGTGAGTTTTAAAAATAGCAATGTTTTTATTTTTTTTCATATATTCTCTGTCCCTTTGAATAACCGGACAGTAATTATATTATAACTTAATCTTGCCATAATTCATTCTAGAAATCAATTGAATTAATTTTCATTCTCTTTGCTCCAAAAATCTACGTCTTCCCCATCTTCATGAATACTATCAAAAAAATCTGCTGGCATGTCTTTATATTTACTCTTTAAAATTATTGCCTCAGCCTCGCTTATCCATAATTTCTCATATTCAACCTTACCCTCTAATCGCTCTAATCTATTTTTAACTAAAACATAATAATCTTCACTAAAATTATATTTCCATTCTTCTAATTTCTTTGGATCTTTTATATTATTCATAATTCTATTATGTAATTCTCTATCTAAATCTAATTCTTCCAACGCTGTTGCTGCAGCATTAATCTTGATCATTTTTTGATATAATTGATCTTCTCTTATTCTAAACATTTTAGCCAAACGAAAATCTTTTTCTTCATTTTCACTATCAGCAGAATAATAAAAAAATTCTGCTTCTTCAAGTGCTAGTTTAGCAAAATCTTGTAATTCTTTATCTTTGCTAGTTTTAATAAAGTTTTTTATTTGTTGAATAGATTGCTTCGTCCCCTCATGAGCCCAACCAATAAGTTAAGCCTTATCATCTGATTCTCCCATGTTTTTTAAAAATTGTTTTTTTGTCATATTATTTTTTAATAATTAAATTACACCATTTAAAAATATCGTTATTTTTAATTATCAAAAATAGCAACATCTCCCTTATCATATTCTCCGATTTCAAAACCATCATATTTAAAATTATCTCCGTTTTGATAAAAAAATAAGGATACTTGTTGATTAAGCACCAAAATAAAACCTCGCTCATTGATACTAGTAGAAAAAATATCAATTTTCTCAGATGTAGAAAAAATTTTATGTAATTTATGAAAATCTATACTTGTCTTTGTTTCTTTTGTCGTAAACTTAAATATAGATTGTGGCCAAAGTTTAAACAATACTTTTTGCCATAAAGATAATTTCAAAGCTTCTAGACCATTTTCTTTTAAAAATTCTTTGTTCATAAAATTTCAATATATTTATTAAATAAAAAACGCTCCATAAATTCGCTTTTTCTAAATTGTGACCCAATTAATACCTAAGTCTTAACAAAACATTATAATAAGGTATAAAAATATTCAATAATGATATGCACCTATATTAAGCCGTCTAATTTATTAGAAATACATACTAAAAATTACTCTGCAATTAAATTATCTTATTACAATCAAAACAAAAAGACGTCTTGAAATAAAACGTCTCTTATGCTCTAATATGTTATTTTCGACGCAACCCCGTCTTCGCTCGCCTCGCATTCGCTACCTGCCTCGACTTGTGTCTATGGCAAGGCGGGTGGCGAAGCGGGCCTACGGCTACGCCGAGGCAGGTCGGTTGCTCGAAACATGTACTAAGTTGGCTCCCTAAATCGGACCCTAATCTGTTAAGTACCAAACCATAAACATTGATTATTTTATAAATAGTGTTATTATATTTATATATTCTAAAAATATGATTTCAAACAGATTTCAAACAACGAACAAGTCTTGGTGGACTACCCATAATATTGGGTAGACGCTCTTTTGTTTAAAATATTTTCATAAAACTACTCAATATTATTCCAAAGTATTGGGTAGTTTTTTATTTACAAAAAAATAAGTTTATGCACTATTATTTTCATAACAAATCAACAGAGCCTTGGCGATGCAATAATTACGTATCTTATTTTATTAATATTTAAAATTAAATTATATGAAAAATTCATTAAAACAATCCCCTAATCAATTTGGTTATTTCGGTAAATATGGTGGACAAATTATTCCACCAACATTAATACCAATATTCGATGATATAGCTAAGGCATACAAAATTGCTCAAGCTGATCCTGATTTCCAAACAGAATATCAAAATCTATTAAAAAATTATGTTGGTAGACCATCACCGTTATATTACGCCAAAAACTTATCAGAGAAATTAGGTGAAGCAAAAATATATTTAAAACGTGAAGATTTAAATCACACCGGCGCACATAAGATAAATCATACTCTTGGTGAAGCATTACTTGCTAAGAGAATGGGCAAGACTAAACTACTAGCAGAAACTGGTGCAGGACAACATGGCGTAGCACTAGCTACAGCAACTGCACTTGTAGGAATAGAATGTGAAATTCACATGGGTGAAATTGATGTCTTAAAACAACATCCAAATGTTATTCGCATGCAACTACTGGGTGCAAAAGTTGTAACTGTAAAATCGGGCGGACGCTCACTAAAAGATGCTGTCGATAGCGCCTTTGATGCTTTTGTAAAAGATCCAAAAAATATATTCTTTGGTATTGGCTCAATAGTTGGGCCACATCCATTTCCTATGATGGTTAGAGATTTTCAATCTATTATTGGCAAAGAAGCGAAAGTTCAAATTTTAGAACAAGAAGGCAGATTACCGGATTATTTAATTGCCTGTGTTGGTGGTGGTTCAAATGCGATTGGCTTATTCCATGAATTCTTAGATGATGAGAGCGTAAAAATGATAGGAGTTGAACCCAGTGGAAGAAGTTTCAATCATGGAGACAATGCAGCGACTCTAACACTAGGTAAACCTGGAAATATTCATGGAATGTTTACTTATTTACTACAAGATGATAACGGAGAACCGTTACCAGTTCACTCTATTGCTTCAGGATTAGATTATCCAGGAGTTGGACCAATTCATTCTGATTTAAAAGATTCAGGAAGAGTAACATATGAATCAATAAATGATGTAGAAGCGCTAGATGCTTTCCAAACTCTAACTAAATTAGAAGGTATTATTCCCGCACTAGAAAGTTCGCACGCATTAGCACATGCATTTAAAATTGCACCTAGTATGAGTTCTGACAAAATCATTATTATTAACTTATCTGGTAGAGGTGATAAAGACATTGATTATGTTGCAGAAAAGTTAGGTTATAAGTAAAATACTTAAAATCAAAATTTTATTTTATTAATTTATTTATAAAATAAAAACCCCATAATTATATCTGGGGCTTGGTTTTGATTTCAGACATCTTTTTTAAAAGATGGAGGTCACGATCGGAATCGAACCGACGATGAGAGTTTTGCAGACTCCTGCCTTACCACTTGGCTACGTGACCCCTAAGGAATTAATCCATATCTTATCTTGTGGATATCTTTACATATATTGTTATAAAAGTCAATAACAATAAACTTTTAAAAAATTTATATTTTTTATGTTAATTTTTCTATATAAAATTTTTAATTTATTAATGTTTTATTCTATGTTATATAAATCAGTGCTCAAATATTTCTCTCCTCTATCTGGGGATATAATTACTATGTTGCCACTTTTTATTTTTTTACTTATTTTTTTTGCCGCATATAATCCAGCACCAGAACTCATACCAAGCAACAATCCTTCTGTTTTCGCTATTTCTCTAACGGATTGTTTAATTAATTTATCTTCCAACTGAATTTTAACATCAAAAGCAGATTCATCATATATTTTCGGCACAATACTCTCTTTCATATTTTTTAATCCTTGGATTTTATGTCCAAGAATTGGTTCTATGGCTATAATTTGTATATCTTTATTGTATTCTTTAAGTTTCTTTGATATCCCAACTATAGTACCAGAGGTACCCAAGCCAGCTATAAAATGAGTTATTTGTGGCATGTCTTTTATAATTTCTTCAGCAGTCTTTTTATAGTGTATTTCTGGATTAGCAGGATTTTCAAATTGATTTGGCATCCAATATTTGTGAGGATTTTGTTCTATTATTTTTTTTGCTTTTAAAATGGCGCCATCTGTACCCTCCTCTTGATTTGTTAATATGATTTTTGCACCCAAGGCTTTCAAGATTTTTTTTCTTTCTTTTGTAACACCCCTGGACATTGTTAAAATAATTTTATATCCTTTTTGTGCTGCCACCATTGCCAAACCTATTCCAGTGTTTCCAGATGTGGGCTCAAATATGATTTTTTCTTTTGTAAGTTCACCGGATTTTTCAGCTGTCTCTATCATATTTAGAGCTATTCTATCCTTTACAGACCCTCCTGGATTTTGACCCTCTAATTTGATATAAATATTAACATTTGGATTTTCTGCATTTTTTATTTTTATAAGAGGAGTATTTCCGATTGTTTCTAGTATATTTTGATAAAGCATATTATTATTTTTAATTTTAAGTTTAGTTTTAATGTTAAAATAAAAAATCCCCTTTTCTGCCGGGAATTTAATTATTTAATTTATTATAATAGTTTTTTTCAACAACAATAATTCCCAGCGATAGTGGATTTCTTACAACAACAAATTAATTTTTCTATATTATAATTCATACAAATCTATTATAAAGTATGGTGTTTAAAAAGTCAAATAAAAAGGACCGAGTAATACTCAGTCCTTTGCTTTTTTCAATTTATTAATGTAATTTTTGTACCAGAGGAATCATCCCTGACATCAATTCCCATAGAAATTAGTTTTTGTCTTATTTCATCCGCCACAGCAAAATTTTTATTTGCTCTAGCTATAGATCTTTGTTCTACAAGATTTAAAACCTCTTTTGATTCTAATATAGGGGTTTCTTTATCTAAAAAACAGAACACGCTATCTATTTCATAGATAAATGACAAAATGCTTTCTGCATCTTTTTTAGAAATTTCATTTTGATCTATTAGGCTGTTAATTTTCTTAATAAATAAAAATATAACAGCCATGGCTTTTGATACACCCAGATCATCATCCATTTCTTTTTTAAAATTAGACCTCGCTTCTTTTAGGGATACTTCTATGTCGATTTTCGTTGCTTCATTTTCAATTCCTTTTAATCTCCAAACAAAGTCTTTGATTTTTTTTCGAGATGCTTTTGCGGCTTCTAATGCCTTCTTTGTGTAAACAATGGTTGACCTGTAATGATTTGAAAGGATAAAAAATCTGAAATCCAGGGGTTGAAATCCTAAATTCAATATTTCATCCAAATTCACAACATTATTAAGACTTTTAGACATTTTTTCATCGCCCATTTTTAAATGTGATCTATGACACCAATATCGAACAAATTGTTTTCCGGTAGCCGCTTCGCTTTGGGCAATTTCATTTGTATGATGAGGAAATATTAAATCCACAGCACCAGTATGGATATCTATTGTTGGTCCCAATATTGAAGTGCTCATTGCTGAACATTCTATGTGCCAACCAGGTCTGCCCTTACCAAGCTCTGTTTCCCAAAATACATCTCCATCTTTTTCTGTCCACGCTTTCCACAAAGCAAAATCATTGGCTTCTTCCTTTTTGTATTCATCCGAATTAATCCTAGCCCCAAGGACTAGCGACTGGTTTTTTAATAAAGCCAATTTTCCGTATTCAGAAAAACTTGATATTCGATAATATATGGAACCATCGAGGTTTTTATAAGCGTGTCCATTTTCTAACAATATTTTAATAATCTCTATCATTTGATCTATGTATTCTGTTGCTCTTGGATAGTAATTCGCTGGACTTATTTCAAGAGATCTTAAATCCGCGAAAAATTGTTCAGCAAATTGATCAGTATACTCTCCTAATGATAGATTACTTTTTTCCAAGCCCTTTATTATTTTATCGTCAACATCTGTCAGATTCATAACGTTTTTAACATTATAACCGGACCAAATTAAATATCTTTTCAACAAATCGGCTGTCAAAAAGCTAGATAAATTGCCTATGTGTGGACGATTGTATATTGTAGGACCACAACTATACATTGTAACACAATCTGGATTTAAAGGTTCAAATATTTGTTTTTTCCTTCCAAAAGTGTTGAATAGTTGTAATTTCATTTTATTTGTCCCCACTTTCTTCAAGGATTGACAAGACCTCTTTGGTTATTGGCGCCATTGCCTTTGTCAGTCTGGCCAAATTCTGAATTGTAATATTTGGATCTGAATTTACAATGCCACCAAGCTTATCAAATGGAAAGTTTTCATTGTAAGACAGATAAACGGCCTCAACCGCTATCATAGCACTTACTTTGACCTTAACTGAACATCCGAGCTTGGCACCATCGCATACCATTCCAGCCAGTCCTGCCACTAGGTAATTAATAGCTCTACCCATTTGCTTATAGGTTGCCTCCGGATTTTCATTCTTAGTAAGAATATATATTGAAGCAATTGTTGCTCCAACACTAGCTGCAACTCCACATCCACATTGAGCAGAAGTAAGTCCCATATGAGCCTTGATTTTGGCATTGACAATGTGAGATAGTAAAACGCCTTTTTGAATCATTGCTGTTTCTGCTTTGGCATATTCGCCTATAAGACTAGGAACAACAATAGCAATGACGCCTTGATTTCCACTTCCGCCGCTACTCATGACTTCAAAATTTTCACCCATCATGCGTGCACTTGTTGCTGTGGCAACTCTTTGTCCAACCTGCGAAGCTAATCCGAGGATTATTTCATCGCTGGGCTTGATACCACCAAGATTAAAGGGCTTACTGTTTTCACTGTTAAAAATCTCAGTAGCCTGAAGATTTTGAGTTATGCCTTGCTGTACGTATTGCAAACAATCGGAAGAAGCATTTTCTGCCATTTCAATAAGTTGCATAAGACTGGTTTGTCTCAATTTTTCTTGGTATGAAGAACTATCTTCATTTTCTTTTTCTCTATAAATCTCTTCTTGTTTACACACAGAACAATAGGATATATTATTGTGATTTTTGGTTATTCTCACAATACATTGTTCCTGATCTGTTATGAGGTTTATTTCAATGAAAAGCTCTTCGGAATTTTTGTGTTTGACAGTGATCTTAGGAATAAGTTCTTCTGCCAAATTCTCATCTACTATACATTTTAAAACAGTTAGATCGTCACTCTGGCTATTTGATAAAAACCCAAGTGCGATAGTTCTTTTGAGACCGATTTTTCCATTAGTTCCAGGAATTCCGGCTGTAGAACCGTTTAAATAAACATCATCACTTGCAAGGCAATTTGCGCTTTGTATTTCCCCCAAGCAATGTCTTCTGGCGTGTGCTGCGGCTAAAGCCAAAGCACCCAGTTCTGTGCAACCAAGAGCCATTCCGACTTCATTGGTTAAGATTTGTCTAATGAGGTCTTGACCACAAGGATTAAGACAACCAGAACAACAGGATGATTTTTCCTTTTTCATCTCTTTGTCCTCCTTTATTTTATTTTGTTGTTAATATTCTATTAATAAAGAATTTTAACACTCTAATTTAAAATGTCAATGCACTGTACTAGATGGGTACATAGGTAACACTTTATGATATTTACACGTAAAGTTAATTGGTGGCATATAGTCTAGGGTCTGATGAGGTCTTTGGAAGTTGTAAT
>JAEHGL010000010.1 GCA_019248485.1 Candidatus Komeilibacteria bacterium S5_K13
AGTGGATTTAAATTTAAAAAGTGGACTTTTAATAGTAACTTAGCAAAAAATATTTTATCAGGTTCTTTGTTGTTAATGTTGGCAACATCAACAAGTTTTTTATTTATGAAAATAGATCAAGTAATGGTAAAATATTTTTTAGGAACATATTATGTTGGTTTGTATGCTACGGCTGTAAGATTTGTTGAAATTTGGTATTTTATTCCAGGTTTCATTTGTAGCTCCTTATTTCCAGCAATTGTTAATGCTAAGAAAGAAAGTAATGAAAAATATCATAAGCGCTTGAAAAAATTATATATTTTTTATTTTTTATAGCGCTTTTTATATCTATAATATTAACAATCTTTGCTAGATTTTTAATAAAATTTATTTTTGGTGATGCATATTTAGATTCAACTCCGATATTACAAATTTATGCATGGTCAAGTATTGGATTATTTTTATTTTGGGGTGTGCAACAATATTATTTATTAGAAAATAAACTTAAAACTATTTTTTATCTAAGTTTCTTCTCTATGATCATGAATATTGTTTTAAATTTAATTTTAATACCAAGATTTCTCTTAAATGGAGCAGCATGGGCAACTTTGATTTCTTATTCTTTTGCCCCCATTTTTGTTCTTTTCATAAACTTATATAAAAATAAAATCAAAAAATATGATTAATGTAACAAAAACATTCTTACCCCCAATTATAGAATATGAAAAATATTTAAAAAAAATATGGGAAAAGGGATGGGTCACTAATGATGGGCCACTAGTAAAAAAATTGGAAGAAAAATTAAAGAAGTTCTTTGATGTCGAGAATTTATTTTTAGTTTCTAATGGAACTATGGCTTTGCAAATAGCAATAAGATCCCTCAATTTGAAGGGGGAGATTATAACGACTCCATTTTCTTATATTGCGACATCCTCAAGCATTATCTGGGAGAATTGTAATCCTGTATTTGTAGATATAAATAAAGAAACATTAACAATGGATATTTCAAAAATTGAAGCAAAAATTACAACAAAAACAAGTGCTATATTAGCTACACATGTTTATGGTATACCATGTGATGTAGAAAATATAAAAAAAATAGCAAGTAAAAATAAACTCAAGGTAATATATGATGCTGCTCATGCTTTTGGTGTTAAATACAATGATAAATCAATAATGAATTTTGGCGATATTTCTATTATTAGTTTTCATGCTACAAAGTTATTTCATACAATAGAGGGTGGAGCAATTGTCGCTAATAATAAAAAATTGGCACAAAAAATATCTTATATGAGAAATTTTGGACATAAAGGTCCAGACAAAGATTTTTGGGGAGTTGGAATTAACGCAAAACTCTCAGAATTTCATGCGGCAATGGGATTATGTTTATTTCTAAAGATTAATAATTTAATTAGCGCAAGAAAAAGACACTCTGCTTTATATGATAAATTATTGGACTGGAATATTTTATTAAAACCAATGCGTTCTTATAAAAATATAAAATATAATTATAGTTATTATCCAATTATTTTTCCATCAGAAAAAATACTATTAAAAGTTCTCAAAAGCTTAAACGAATCACAAATTTTTCCTAGAAGATATTTTTACCCTTCTTTAAATACTGTTAAATACATACAAAAAATCAAAAAACAATTTATGCCAGTATCTGAAGACATATCAAAAAGAATTATGTGTTTACCACTTTTCTATGATTTATCTAAAAAAGATGTTATAAATATATCAGAAATTATTATAAAAAATTTATGCGATTAGGGATAATGCAGCCATATCTTTTTCCATATATAGGATATTTTCAATTAATTAATGCAGTCGATGAGTTTGTTATTTATGATGATGTGAACTTTATAAAACAAGGTTGGATAAATAGAAATCGTATTTTATTAAACAAAGAACCATTCATGTTTTCTATGCAATTGAGCGGCGCAAGTTCATTTAAAAAAATCAATGAAATTTCCATAAGAAAAGAGAATGAAAAAATTTTGAAAACACTTTTTCATGCATATAAAAAAGCCCCATTTTACAGTCAATCTATCAAATTAATAAAGAATGTATTAGATGATGAAGAAACAAATTTAGCAAAGTTTATAGGTCATACTATTGTTAAACTTTCTGAATATTTGGATATTAAAACAAATTTTATTATATCTTCTGAAATAAAAAAAGATAATAATTTAAAATCCGAAAATAAAGTAATAGAAATATGCAAAATTTTAGGAGCAACAGAATACATTAATACAATAGGTGGGGTAGAACTTTACTCAAAAGAAAGATTTCAAGATACGGGTATCAAACTGGAATTTCTTAAACCAATATTTGTAGAATATAAACAGTTCAAAAATGATTTTGTTCCAGGACTTTCAATAATAGATTTGCTTATGTTCAATAGTCCTGATTCTATAAAAAAAATGCTTAATAAATATGAATTAATATGAAAAATTCAATTGGTGGTTATTTTGAATTAGAACTCAATAAAAATAAGGAATTTCATGAGAATGCCATTTGTTTGAATACTGGAAGAAATTGCCTCGAATATATATTAAAAGTAAATAAATATAAAAAAATATACATACCATTTTATATATGTGATGTAATTTTAGAACCTATAAAGAAAATAGGCATAGATTATGAATTTTATAAAATTGATAAAGAGTTTAAGCCTATTTTTAATTTTACATTGAGCAAGGAAGATGCTTTTTTATATGTTAATTATTTTGGAATAAAACAAGATTATATTAAGAAATTATCAAAAAAATTTAAAAATTTAATTATTGATAATACTCAAGCATTTTTCGATAAACCAATAAAAGGAATAGATACATTTTATTCAGCGCGTAAATGTTTTGGTGTGCCAGATGGTGCCTATTTATATTCGCATAAAAAAACAAATAATACTTCAGAATTAGAACAAGATATTTCTTCAAATAGGATAAAACATCTTCTTTTGCGTATTGAATATGGAGCTGAAAAGGGCTATGAATATTTTATTGAGAATGAAAATTCTTTGATTAATCAACCAATTAAAAAAATGTCAAAGTTGACGCACGCAGTTTTAAATAGCATAAATTATGAAAAAGTTATGTTAACAAGAAAGAATAATTTTATATTTTTACATAATAAATTAAAAAATAAAAATGAAATTACAATTGATATAAAAAATATCAAAACACCTATGATTTATCCCTTTTTATATCCTAATAGTAATAAACTTAGAAAGATATTAATAGATAATAAAATATTTATTGCATCTTACTGGAAAAATATAAATAAATTAATAGGGCCTGATTCTTATGAAATTTATTTAAGCAATAATCTGTTGCCTATTCCAATAGATCAAAGGTATTCAATTAAAGATATGAATAAAATTATTAATATAATAATAAAAAATATATGAAAGTTTTATTTATAGGAAATAGATATAATGTATTAGAGTGCTTATTAGAAATAAGTGGTCTTGAGGTTGAAATATTAGCATTAAGAGATAGTGTGCTTGAAAATATATTAGTAAAAAATAAAATATCATTTATACCCTTTGAATTACAGAATAAAGAAGATGTATTACAAAAAATACTCTACGGTGATTATGATGTGCTTATATCTAATGGTTGCCCATTTATTATTCCAGTAAATGAGAATATGGATTCAAAATTATTAATAAATATTCACCCTACTTATTTACCAGAATTAAGAGGAAAAACTCCATTAAATGGCATTTTTTTTAACGGATTAAATTATTTAGGAGCAACTATGCATTATATATCAGAAGAAATAGATGCGGGAAATATTATATATCAAGAAAAAATACCTGTAACAGAAGATATAGATCAGGGTTTGGTATATTTTCTTTCATTTAAAATGGAAGCCACTGTATTTAAAAAAGGTTGGGATATATTATCATCCAATAATTTTAATTTTATAGGCAATACCATAGATATTAAAGCAGGAAGTTATTTTAATAGAACTAAAGATAAAATGATTGTTGATTTTTTAGAAATGAGCACTGAAGAAATAATAAAAAGAATAAAATCTTTTGGTGTCCTTACCCAAGGATGTACTGTTAAAAATTGTGATATTAGTAAAATCTCAAAAATTTATGATGCAGAAAAAATAATTAATCCATTTTTGTTGAAAATGTTCATTAATAATAAGCCAGGCGAACTATTGTTATCTTATGATTCAAAATATTTAATAAAAACAATAGATGGAATTATAAAAGTAATCAAAAATAATTAAAATTTAAATACATTAATTTTTTATGAAAATAGATAATTTTGCTCCAGTTGTAATACCCACATTAAATAGATTTGATCATTTAAAAAGATGTTTAGATTCTTTGTTAAAAAATATTTATGCAACAAAGACCCCAATATATATATATTTGGATGCCCCTACAAAAACAGAACATATGATTGGTTATAATAAAATCATTGATTATGCTAATGAAGTATCTGGTTTTAAAAGTGTAACAGTGATAAAAAGAGAAAAAAATTTAGGTGCTGTTAAAAATGGATTAAATGCTATAAATGAAACCTTTGATTTACATGATGAATTAATATTTAGTGAAGATGACAATTATTTTTCGCCAAATTTTTTGGAATATATGAACAAAGGCCTTCAATTTTTTAGGCAAGAAAAAAATATCTTTGCTATTTGTGGATATAATTATTCAATTCAAATGCCAGAAAATTATTCTAATAATTTTTATTTATGGCAAGGATTTGTCGCCTGGGGTTGTGGCTTTTGGAAAGATAAATATAGAAATGTTGATTTAACAGTAAACTCTGTTTCTAAATATATCGAGAGTCCAAAAAATATTTATAAACTAAATAGGGTTGCTAATCATTATTTTTTTCAACTATTGAAAATTGTTAGAACAAGAGAAATCGTGGGAGATATTATTTTCTGTATGCATTTAGTAAAAAATAATATGTTTTGTATTTTTCCTACAATATCTAAGGTTCGTAATTGTGGCTGGGATGGAACAGGTTTTCACTGTAATAAGGAACAAAATAATACATTCTCAAGTCAATCAATTGACAAAAAAAACGTATTTGATTTTGATAATATAGATAAAATATCCGAAAATAAAAAAATTAATCATATATTATGGAAACATTTTAGAATACCTGCTTGGAAAAGAATAGCCCTATTGTTTTTTAAGAATGGATTTATATATAAACTTTACCATAAAATTAAGAAAATAATTATTTTAAAAACATGAAACTTGAAAAAATTATCAAAGCTATAAAAAATCGATTTTTTAACTTTATAAAAATATTAACAACTAAAACAGAATGGATTAATATTAAAAGTGGACCCCTTAAAGATGGTTTTATATTTTTAAACAAAAATTTGTATGAAGGTTGGGGTAACATGGAAAATGGCTTATATGATGAATTTATTTATAATTATTTAAATAAAGAAAATTTGTCTGATAAAATAATATGGGATGTGGGAGCACATTTTGGTTATCATACGCTTTGTTTTGCAAATTTAGTTAACGCTAATGGACAAGTTCTAGCATTTGAACCAAATCCGTATAATTTAGATAGATTAAAGATAAATATAGAAAAAAATAAAAAAATATCAAAAAGGATTATTGTTATTGACAAAGCATTGTCCAATAATACTAGTAAAATAAACATGTCAATTAGTAGTGATGTGGATGGCAGTAAAAGTAGTGGTGGATATTTAAAAAATATTCCAATAAAACCACTAGATATAAAAAATTATAAAGGATTTAAGGATATTATTGTTGACACAATAAAAATAGATGATTTTATTATTTTTAATAAAGCAAAAGATCCAGATATTATAAAAATTGATGTAGAAGGAGCAGAGTCTCTTGTTTTAAGCGGAGCCAGCGAACTTTTAAAAAGGAAGCATCCACTTTTGTTTATAGAGATTCATGATATTGTGAATATGTTTTACGTGCAAAAATTTTTATTTGAAATGAATTATAAAATTAAACTTCTAGATGAACAAAACGCCTCATCTTCTAGGTGTTTCATTGTAGCTTATTAAATTTTAATTAATTTAATAATAGTACATCAAAAATAATATGAATATATTAAAAATAGGAACAATAGATAAGTCAGGTGGGGCAGCTTTAATTTCTTGGAAAATAAAATTAATGCTAGAAGAATTAGGAAATAAAGTTTCTATGTTTGTCGCGTCTAAATATTCAAATGATCCCAGTGTTTTTATAATAAAAAGAACAGTTCATCGTTATTTTTGTTTTTTATTTTCAAATGATATAGATTTTTTTAAGACAGATTGGATAATGAAAACTGAGCAATTTAAAAATGCAGATATTGTTCATTGTCATAATTTACATGGTTGGTTTTTTAATCTTAATACTTTAAGAAAAATATCAGAAAGAAAACCACTTATTTGGACATTACACGATATGTGGGCTATTACACCACATTGCGCCCACTCTTTTGAGGGAGAATTAAAACACGGTTTTTATCAATGTCCTAAGATGAGTTTATATCCAAGAATATTGTGGCACAATGAAAAATATCTAATGTGGAGAAAAAGATTTATATATCAAAACACTAAAATGGATATTGTTGTTCCATCTTTGTGGTTAAAAAATAAAGTTGAAAAAAGTATTTTAAAAGATAAAAAAATTCATCTTATATACAATGGTATTGATATAGAAATCTTTAAACAATATGATAAGCTACGATCTAGAAGAGAATTGAATGTGCCCTTAGATAAGAAAATTATATTATTTGTCAGTGATGGAAAAAATATTCAATCTAAAGGTAATATGTGGAAATATATAGAAGTTCTATTAAAAAAATATAGAAATAGAAAGGATATTCATTTTATATCCATAGGTAATGAAGATTATTTAAAGAATCCAGAAGATTCAAATGTTGTATACATATCTAAAATTAAAAAACCAGAGATACTTGCTAAATATTATTCCTCAGCAGATATATTTTTATATCCATCATTAGCAGATAGTTTTGGGTTAGTTGTTGCAGAAGCAATGGCTTGTGGAATTCCGATTTTAACGTTTAATACTGGTGGAATACCAGAAATTGTAGAGCATAAAAAGAATGGATATATTGCTAATTATAAAGATTGTAATGATTTAATTTCTGGTTTTGAATATTTACTACATTTATCAAAAAATGAAAAAGATGAAATGATTAGCAAATCGATAGAGAAAATAAAATCTAATTTTACAGATAAAATTATGATAAAAAATTATATGAAACTTTATAAATCTATATTATTAAATAATAATCAAAAAAATGAAAATATCAATAATAACCCCGTCTTATAATAGTAAAAACTATATAGAAAAATGTATTAATAGTGTTATTTCTCAAAGTTATAAAGACATTGAATATATAATTATGGATGGATTGTCAGATGACGGTACATTAGATATATTGAATAAATATAAAGATAAAATTAAATTTTTTTCAGAAAAAGATAACGGAAATTATGATGCTATTAAAAAGGGTTTTGAAAAAGCAACGGGAGATGTAATTACATGGATTGATTCTGACAATTATTATTATAGCGATGATGTTATAGAAAAAATAATGAAAGCGTTTATAAGTAATGAATTGGAATTGGTTGTAACAAATTGCTATTACCATTATGAAGGATCAAAAAAAATGCATGTTGTAAGTCCAGCAAGAAATAAAATAAATAGAAAAACATTAATTAATTCGGGAAATATTTTTATGCCAGAGTGTGTTTTTTATAAAAAAAATTTATATGAAAAATCCGGCGGATTAAATTTGAAATATAAACTTCTTGCAGATTATGAACTTTGGATTAAAATGTTAAATTCGCATCCTAAATTAGATTTAATACCAATGATTAGTTCGGTTTACGAAGTAAGATCTGACGCGCTTTTAAGAAAAAATTTTTTATTATCATGGAAGGAGTCTTTCTTAATAGGTAATATTTATAATAGAAATTTTTTTATAAAAATAAAATTTTATTTTCTGTATATAAAATCTCAAATTCGTTATTCTATTGTTTCAATTATAAATAAGAACAAAAATTTAAAAAACTTTTTAATAAGACATTTTCGTTAATATGTTAAATATAATTTCTAGATCAATTGTTGACAGTGGAATAAATGGACCACAAAAAGTTGTCAATAACTTAATAAAGGGTCTTGATATTCTAAATTATCCATATTGTCTAAATAAGGACTTAAATACCACTTCACAACTTTGGATACATGATGATCCTATCGCTATAAAAAATGCCTCTAAAAGACATTTAAAGGCTATTATTGGACCAAATATTTATATTCTTCCAAGAAGTATTCCAAAAAATTTAAATATGTCCAATTTTATATATATTCAGCCGTCAAAATGGGCGCTTGATTTTTGGCGAGACTTTGGATTTGATAAGTGCAAAACTGATTTTTGGCCAACTGGTATTGATACTGAAGAATTTTCAGAGAGAAAAAAATCTAATAGTGGAATTGTTTTAATATATTTTAAACAAAGATATAAAGAAGAACTTGATTTTGTTAAAAATATATTAGATAATTTAAAAATTCAATATGAAATTATTATTTATGGCTTATATGATCAAAAAGATTATTTAAAGAAATTACAGAATACAAGATATGTTATTTGGCTAGGAAGGCAAGAAAGTCAAGGAATTGCATTAGAAGAAGCACTTTCAATGAATGTTCCAATATTGGTTTGGGATGTATTAAATGTTGGACATTGGGTGCCCAATAAAAAAGAGAAAAAAATATTTAATCAAGAAGAGTTAAATTATAAAAATACTACTTCTGCTTTTTATTTTAGTGATGAGTGTGGAATTATAACGAAAGATAAGGAGAAAATAAAAGAATCCATAAATAACATGGAAAATAGCTGGCAAAGTTATGAGCCAAGAAAATATATTATTGAAAATTTAAATTTAGAACAACAAGCAAGAGATTTTATTGAATTATTCTATAAATACTATAATATATCTTATGATGATGGTAAAAAAGAACATATTATATCAAATAAAAAATGGCACAATGATAAAATTTATTTCAAAAAATTTGTATATATAAAATCAATAATAAAAAAATGTATAAAAACATTAAAAAAATATTAAAGTATGTATTATTTCCATTTATATGGTTTGATTACATAAAATTTAATAAACTCAAAGATAGCCGCTTTATTTTTAGCCCAAAGAATATTTATCCCTGTATAAAGGACAAAACAATAAAAACAGAATTTGATAGGCACTATGTATATCATACTGCTTGGGCAGCTAGAAAGGTAAAAGAAATTAATCCAGAGTTTCATATAGATATTTCTTCAAGTTTATATTTTGCAAGCATTGTTTCTTCCTTTATTCCAGTAAAATTTTATGATTATAGGCCTGCAAATATAGAATTATCTAATATGGAGAGCCTATGTGGGAATTTAATGAGTTTACCATTTGAAAATAATAGTATTAATTCTATTTCTTGTATGCATGTAGTAGAACATATTGGATTGGGTCGTTATGGAGATAAAATTGATTCATCTGGTGATTTGAGGGCTATAAATGAATTAAAAAGGGTGTTGGCAGTAAATGGATCGCTATTGTTTGTAGTGCCTATGGGTAGAATTCCTAAAATAGAATTTAACGCTCACAGAATCTATACTTTCAAACAAATAAAGGAATATTTTTCTGATTTAGAATTAAAAGAATTTTCTTTGATTCCAGAAAAATATGGTTCTATAATATATAATGCAACAGAAAATGATGTAGATAAAGAAAGATATGCTTGTGGATGTTTTTGGTTCATAAAAAAATAATATGATGATAATAAAATTAAAAGGTGGGCTTGGTAATCAATTGTTTCAATATGCTTTTGGAAGACTCTTGTCTATGAAAAGAAATGAAGAAGTTAAACTAGATTCAAGTAGTTTAAGTGGTCCAAAGGATACACCAAGAGCTTATGCTCTAGATGTTTTTAACATTGATTTAAAAATAGCAACAAATATTGAAGTTGAAAAAAATAAATATCCTTATGGTCTTTTATCTAAGATTTTTAGAATTATTAATCAAAAGGTATCAAAAAGATATAATATTAGATATGATGAATATTTACTTAAATCAAGATCAAAATATTTTGAAGGATATTTTCAAAGCTATAAATATTTAGAACCAATTAGGGATATATTGTTAAAAGAAATTACTCTAAAAGAATCAATAGAAGACAAATATAAAGAGATTTTAGAAAATATTGAAAAATCAAATTCAGTATCAGTTCATATAAGACGCGGTGATTATGTAAATGATGAAAAAACAAAACAAGCCCATAATGTTTGTGGGTTGGAATATTATAAAAAGGCAATTAAAATTATTAATGAGAAAATTGAAAACCCTGTATTTTTTGTTTTTTCAGATGATATTGTTTGGGTTAAGCAAAATTTAAAAATAGATAATAAAATTTATTATGTTTCAAATGGGATTATAAAAGATTTTGAAGAATTAATTTTTATGAGCAAGTGTAAAAATAATATTATTGCAAATTCAAGTTTTAGTTTTTGGGGTGCGTGGCTAAACAAAAATGAAAATAAAATAGTAATAGCGCCAAAAAAATGGCACAATAAGCTGGATTATGAATACAAAGATTTATTACCAGGGTCATGGATAAAAATATAAACTATATGCCAAAAATAAGTATTATAATAATCACATACAATAGGGAAGAATTTATTAAAGAAGCTATTGATAGTGTTTTATTTCAATCATTTAAAGATTGGCAGCTAATAATCATTGATGATGGATCAGATGATAAAACAAAAGAACTTGTTAAGGAGTATTTAAATATCGGTCTTAATATCAAATATGTTAGAAATGAAAAAAGACTAGGCATTTCAAGGGCTAGAAATTTAGCTTTATCGATGTGCGAAAGTAAGTATATAGCAGTATTAGATAGTGATGACCTGTGGTGCGATAGCGAAAAATTACAAAAACAAATTGATTTTTTGGAAAAAAATAAAGAATATGCACTTGTTGGAACAAATGCGATTTTTATAAATAATAGAGGAGTCTTTATTAAAAAATCCAACGTTAAACTGGCAGATTATAATATTCGAAAAAGTATTTTAATCCGAAATCAATTTTTTCATTCAAGTGTAATATTTAGAAATAATATTTTTAAAATTTTGCGTGGTTATGATGAAAGTTTGAAAATAGGAGAAGATTATGATTTGTTTTTGCGTATTGGTAACAAACATAAATTTGCTAACATAAAAGATTGTTGTATTAAATATAGAGTTCATAATAATAGCATTTGTGTTTCTGATAGAATCTGTGCGTCGCGCGACACTCAAAATATTATAAAAAAATATAGGACCTATTATCCTAATTATTTTTTTGCATTTATCAAATCTTATTTACGAATTTTTTTAGCTTATTTATCTAAATTTTTATCTTATTAAACAATTAATCTATTACCCTATTAAGCAATTAATTACATCCCACCCCCCTTTAAAATAGCATCAATAGTCTTAAGTATAATAGAAATATCGAGCGCGAGATTTCTATTTTTTATATAGTATAAATCATATTCTAATTTTTCTATTGCATCATCTACTGATGCGCCATAGGGATAGTTTATTTGAGCCCAACCAGAAAGACCGGGTTTTACAAGTAATCTATGGTTATAATATGGAATTTCTTTTTCAAGCGACTCAATGAATTCTGGTCTTTCAGGACGAGGACCGATGAGACTCATATCACCTTTTATAATATTTATAAATTGAGGTATTTCGTCAAGTCTAGTTTTTCTTAAAAATTTTCCAAATTTTGTGACGCGAGAATCGTTTTTTGATGCCCATTGCGCACCATTTTTTTCTGCATTATCAATCATCGTTCTGAATTTTATTGCAAGAAAACGTTTTCTATCTTTTCCAGTTCTGATTTGTTTAAAAAATATTGGCCCGCGAGAGCTAAATTTGATCCCTACAATAATGAACGGAATTATTATAAGAGATAATACCAAGAGAATGGAGGTAAATACTTTTTCAACAATATTTTTAGCAAAATCAAATATAAATTTTTTGTTTTCATTTAGATTGCTTATAAGCCACATTTGATTGATGTTTTTAAGCACCACCTTACCAAGATATTTTTCATAAAATTCAGTAGTTTTTATTACTTCTATTTTGAGATTAATACATTTTAAAAGCCTGCTAGATATATTATTATCAAAAAGCAAATCGTCATCTATTACAACGCTTTGAATTTTATTATTTTCCAAATAAGTTTCCAAATCATCAAGACTTATTTTCTCAGCAGTATCTAAGTTAATATTTGAAAGCGGATTAATATATGTTTTTATGTTTAATTCAAGTTCTGGTTTGAGATGAATATTTTTTAATAAGTCGGGATTGTTTGTAATGATAAGGGAGTTTTTTTGAATTTTATATCTATACAATGCTTTGCTTGCATAAAACCTCCAAATATAAAATAGTATTCCAAAAATTAATATATTTAAAATAAGTATTGTTTTTGGGGTAATAATATTTTGTGGTGTAATATAAAAATATAGAACACTAAGAAAGAAGTTTATTGCTGAAAAGTTTATTATACTTACTATAAGCTCATATTTGTTTTTTATTGCACGGTTTGTTTCGTATAGTCTTAGAGCATACATTATTATAAGCCAAATTATAAATAGTGTTGAAAAATAAGGAATATGCTTGATAAATAAGTTATCAGACATATTAAAATTATATCTTAAAAATAATGCTAAAAATAAAGCAAAATAGAGACATATTATGTCCCCAATAAAGAAAATTGTTTTTTTGATTTTGAGTTTTAAATCCGTGTCTAATGTCATTCTGTTAGATATTATTACTAATTATAGGGTGCATTTCCCATTTATATAATACTATTAATATCATTAGTATTTATCAAGCGGGAAGTATGTGTTAATTTTAGCAAATTTATATTATTTTTACTATATTTTTAGGCATTTATCAATATTGAATATTTGGCAAAAATATTATATTATAATAGTATTAAAGATTAAAAATGTCAACGGGTTATTCGACCCGTTTCACTAGAGTCCATAGCGCGCCTTCATGGCGTGCATTCTACGCATTTCACTAGAGTCACATGACTTATATTAAATAATATAAAATATATATGTTAAATAAGAAATTATTATTAACAGCCTTTATAGTTTTATCTTTTTTTGTTGCGAAAAATGTTTTTGCGGAAATAATCTTTAATAGTATTGAAATTTCTGACATGAAAGATAGAACAGCAACCTTGAAATGGAATACAAGTCAGGAAACAAAAGGAGATGTTTATTACGGAGAAGATCAAAATAATTTAGACAGATGGATGGGTTATAGTCTTTATAGAATTCAACACGAAACAAGTTTAAGTGGCTTAGATGATGACAAAGATTATTATTATAAGATAATAGCCACAAATCAAGCTGGAGAAACTTCTGAGACTTTTATTAATTCATTTTCAACAGATGATATAGCTGATACAACAAGACCCACTTTTTCTAACCAAGAAATAGTTCAAACCACTTCAGACGCCGTTACTGTATCTTGGGTAACAGACGAAGATACAAAAGCAGAGCTGTGGTATGGATTTGAAGAAGATAGAGATAAAAAGGTTGTTTATTCTAGTTACAAAAAAAATCATATTCTACCAATTTATAATTTGGATAATGATTCAAGGTATAGCTTAATGATAATAGCAGAAGATAAATCTAAAAACAAAACAGAAAGTAGGGTTTTGTTTTTTAATACAGCAAGTGGAGACACTACTCATGCACTTGTTATTTCTGATATAAAACCTCAGGGTCCAGGAGATCAAATAGGATTAAGGGATGCAAGAATTACGTGGAAAACAAATTTTATAGCAAAAGGACTTTTAACATATGGAACGAGTGAAAATAGTTTGAATAAAAAAATATATGTATCTCCAGAAAAAGAAACAGAACATTTTGCAGTTTTATCTGGATTAGAACCAAATACAAAATATTATTATAAAATAAAGGCTTATGAGAGTCTTTATAATAAGACGGCCCAAACTCCTATTTTGAATTTTGTAACAAAAAACCTCAAAACAAATTTAAAAACAGGAGATATCGTCAAAGGAAGTGGTAGAGAGGTTTTTGTTATAAGTGGTAAGAATAAATATTTTATACCAAGTGAAAATGTTTTTAATGACTTAGGACTTAAGTGGTCGTGGCTTGATTATGTAGACGATTTAAAATTAGCAGAATATAAAAATTTAGGAGAGATTTCTTCCAAAAAACAACCTGATGGATCTTTGATTAAATATGATGGTAAGGTTACTGTTTATGTTCTTGAAAATGGTAAAAAAAGGCCAATTCTTACTGAATCGGCTTTTAATAGATTGGGTTATGACTGGTCTAAGATTATACGTTTAGCTAAAAATAGTAAGTTTAAATATACAACAGGTAAAAATATTCAATAGTGAATAAGTAAAAATTAATCTCTGTAAGACTAATTTTTATGATACTCATTGATTTTTTTGTTGTTATATAATACAATATTTTAGACATGCCGTCATCGTCTAGTGGTTAGGACGTCAGGTTCTCATCCTGGTAACCGGAGTTCGATTCTCCGTGGCGGTACCATATTTACCGAATATATGCTCTATGAATACAGATAAAATTAAAAATTATGGAATTGCTGTTGATATTGATGAAACTTTGTCAAACACGCTTTATCATTTAGTTGAGCGAATATTAAATAAATTTGGAAATCCTGAAAATTTAACAGTTTCACAATTGATAAAAAAATACAGATATACATATAATGTTCCGTATTGGCAGAATGAAAAAGTATTTAATTGGATTCAAAAAACAGTATCTGTAAATAAACTACAGGAAGAATTACCTCTTATAAAAAATTCTAATTTGTATGTTAATAAGATTAATAAAATTATACCAATTAATGCTTATATAACAGTTAGGCCAGAAAAGGTTTTAAGGGGAACTCGAAATTGGTTGAATGCAAATAACTTCCCAAAAGCCAAGATTATTTGTAGGCCACTTAGCGTTGCTCGCAAGGACGGGGATGAGTGGAAGGCTAAAATTCTTAAAGAACTATATCCAGAAATAATTGGTCTAATTGATGATAATCCATCAATTTTAAAATTTTTAGGGAAAAAATATAAGGGTATAGTTTTTTTATATAATAATATTGATAATTTAAATTTTTCTAATGCTATAGCTTGTAAAAATTGGAATTCTGTTTATAAAGAAACAAAAAACTATTTTAAAAAATAAAATAGTTTATCATAAGTATGTATTATACTAGTATTTCTCAAGTGCTTTTTTAATTTCTTCAAAACTTTTTATAGCTACTAAGTCTTTTCTCATTTCTCTTGCGTTTTCTTGATTTTTTGTATAAAAGAGAAGGTGCTTTCTCATTTCTATCATTCCATAATTACCTCCTGAATTTTCAACAAATTTTGCATGAGATAGTGCAATTTTTTTTATTTGATTCCATGTTTTTTCTTTGTATTTATTGGTCTCTAGATAGTCTTCTATCTGTTTAAAAATCCATGGTTTGCCATATACACCACGAGCAATACCAATTCCATCAGCTTCTGTTAGTTGTAGCGTTTTTTTTGCCTGTTCTGGGTCATAGATATTACCATTTGCTATTATAATGCCATTGAAGTATTTTCTTGCTTTTTTTATGTAATTATAATCAATTTCTCCTGAAAAACCTTGCTCATAGGTTCTTCCATGGATTATTATTGCACTCACTGGTAAATCTTTAATTTTTTTAATTAGATCAATAGACTCAATAATATCTTTTTTACTTTTAACGTCTAATTTTTTTGCTTTGCAACTTTCAGCCTTTATAGATTTTCTTACTTTTATTGATACTGGTAAATTTGTATTATTACATACTGTTTTTATAATTTTATAACACAGGTCTAAATCTCGCATTAGGGTTGCGCCACCACCGTGTCCAGCAACTTTTTTTGCAGGGCATCCGAAGTTTATATCAATTCCAGAAAAACCTTGTTTTGTTGCTATTTGAGTGGCACGTGCAAATTTTTCTGGGTCTTTTCCAAATAGCTGAACTACGACAGGTTTTTCTCCCTTTAGAATTTTTAGCATCTCATGAGTTTTTTTTGAGTTATAATGAAGTCCGTCAGCAGATATCATTTCAGTATAAACGACATCAGCGCCATTTTTACTGCATATTGTACAGAATGCTGGGTCTGTAATTCCAGCCATAGGAGCTAGCACTAAAATAGGCTTTCGCAGTGAAAGCCAGAAGTTGTTTTGTTTGGTTGTTTTTATTTTGTTTATCATCATTAAAGAATAATCAAATTACAAATAACAAATCACAGATAAGCCCCAATAATCAAATATCAAATTACAAATAAATTACAATAACCAATAACTAATGACCATTTGAGTATTGTAATTTGGTTATTATTTGTTGTTTGTTATTTGGATATTGTAATTTAATAATCGAATTATTTCTTTTTTAAATTATAGCTATTGCCAGTATCTTCTATTTCATATCCAAGTCGATTTATTTCATCTCTTAATTTATCAGATTCTGTCCAATTTTTATTTTCTCGTGCCTTTGATCTTTTTTCGGCCAATTGTTTAATATTGTCAGGAACTATTTGTTTTTCTACTTTAATATTTTTAAAGTTTAATCCAAGAACCTTATCAAAGTCATAAGCGGTTGCAAGTTTATCAGGGTTTTGTAAGTTAGACTTTAGAAGTTCTTGTAAAATTGAAAGAGCTTTTGGAGAATTAAAATCATCATTTATTGCAAGGGCAAATTTTTTTTTGAACTCTTTATTTATTTTTCCTATTTTTTTGTCTAATAATTGTATTTGAGAATAGATATTGTTTAAACCAATTTCAGAAGACTTGAGAGCTTCAAAAGTAAAGTTTTGTTTTGATCTATAATTTGCTTGTAAGAAAAAATATCTGAGAGATAAAGGATTAAATCCTTTATCTTTTATTTCTGATAGCGCATAAGAGGTTCCGGTAGACTTGGACATTTTTTCGTTATTTACAAGTAAGTGTTCATTATGTATCCAATAATTTACAAACTTGACTCCATTTGCAGACTCTGATTGTGCTATCTCATTTGTGTGATGAACTGGAATGTGTTCTATACCACCCATATGAATATCAATTGTTTTTCCTAGCAATTTTTTTATCATTGCAGAACACTCCATGTGCCAACCAGGAAAACCCTCGCCATTTTTTACTAGTTTTGAATAAAATGGAGACTTCCAATATTGTATTGCATTTTTGTGTTTTCCCGCTTTAAAAAACCACAAAACAAAATCGGCTTGATTTTTTTTGTTTTTATCTTCTACTTCACCTTTTCCAGTTCCAGAAATGTTTTCTTCTATTTTTTGTCTAGATAGTTTGTTGTAGTTATTTAATTTTGTTGTATCAAAATATATTGCTAAATCAGTAGAGTAGGCATATTCTTTTTTGATTAAGATTTGTACCATTTTAATCATCTCTTTTATATATTTGCTTGCTCTAGGACGATAAGTTGCATTTTCTATGTTTAATGCTTTTATATCATCTTCAAATGCTTTTATATATTTTGATGCTATTTTATCTGGGCTTATATTTTCTCTTTTTGAAGCGTTTTCCATTTTATCTTCGCCATAATCTTCGTCTGAAACTAAATGTCCTACATCTGTATAATTTCTTGCTAATTTTACCTTATAATTATTGTACTTTAATGTTTTTACAATTAAATCAGAACAAAAAGTTCCACGTAGATTTCCTATGTGTTGAGTCCAATAAACAGTGGGTCCACAATGATACATCGTGACAATGTTGTTTTTGATTGGTTTAAACTCTTCTTTTTTTCGAGTTAATGTATTATATAGATATAACATACGAATTTTTATACTAATATACCTGTCTCGCCCAACGGCGAAGCCAAGGCGGACTAATTTTACTAATGATGCTAATTATAATACAAATATACTAATAAAATATTGGTTTTACAAATGAGATTTGTATAATTAGTATTATTTGTATATTAGTATATTAATTAGTCGAGCCATTTTTTCTGTCTAAAGTACAAGAATAATAATATCATACATATTGCTATTACTATTACAGCGCCTAGAAATCCATAATTTGAACTTTGAAATGGTATCACGAAGTTCATTCCAAACATAGAAGAAACAAGGGTTGCTGGAAAAACTAGTACTGAAATTATTGTAAGAGTCTTCATGATGCTATTTAGTTTGAAAGAAATAAGAGACTCATTTGTATTGTGCAGTGCTTCAATATTTTCCTTTTGATTTTCAAGCATTTCCCAAATTTCTTTTGATCTTTCTAATAAACTATCAAAAAAATAAGACATATTACTATTTTCAAATATTGGATTTTGAATAGCATTAGAAGATAATTTTTTCATTACATTTTTATGAGATTGAACACTTTTTCTAAAGTTAACTATATTTCTCTTTACAATCAATATTTCATTAACCATTTTTCTTTCTTGATGATTGAATATGTGCTCTTCAATATTTTGCATGTCTTGAGATATGTGATTTAAAATAGGGAAACAATATTTTTGTAAATCGTTTAATAGTTGATATAGTAAAAAGGATATTCCACCGCTTAAATATTTTTCTCGCTCCATCTCATTTCTTTGGCATATTTCAAATATTCTATTTATTGGTTCTAACTTTTTGTCATTTAGGGTTACTATAAAATCAGATCCGATAAATATATCCACTTCTGATAAAGAAATTGCCCTTGTGTTTCTATCAAAATAAGGAAAATTAAGAACAATAAATGTATAATTATCATATTGTTCTATTTTTGCTCGTAAACTGAGATTTAGACAATCGTCTAAATTAAAGGGATGAAAATTATAATTCTGTCTTAAATATTCAACAGAGCCAAGATTTGGATTTGTAATATGTGTCCAAGTAAAATTTTGTGTTTTTATTTTTTGTATTAAACCCATAAGATTAATGCTGAATTATTAATAATGAATTTTGAATAAATTCATAATTTTAAATTTTGCTCGCCTCGGCATAGTCTCCAGCGAAGCCAGGAAATTTATTCATCATTTCCGCCAGAGGCGGACAGGCATCATTCAAAATCTATAATTAATTATAGCATTGTAGCATATTACTTGCAAAATATGATATAATATAATCGAGTATAAATTAATACTGTATATAAATTATTATGGCAGATATAAAAAATATTATTGAAAAAAATCCAAGTGAACAATTTCAAAGCCCCGTTTCTCAAGAGCAAAAAAAGATTGAAATTATTCCTACAAAAGAAAACTCTCAAGAATTTTCACAATCAGAATTATCAACTCAAGATTCTTTGTCTGCTATAAATCAACAAATTCAAACTAAGGGTAATACAAAAATAACCCCTTCTGATCAAGCCGAGTTAGCAAAGGAAATAGAAAATGTATTAGAGAGTGGTTTGGAGGATTTATATCTAAAAATGTCAAAAGCAAAGCAGCTTCAATTTAAGCAAAAAGGAGAAGATGTGAGTAACAAAATTGCAATTTTACTCAAAGAAGCAAAAATTAGAACTTCAAAAATTTTGAATCTTATTATGTCGTGGCTAACTATTATTCCAGGAATTAATAAATTTTTTATACGTCAAGAAGCAAAAATTAAAACAGACAAAATTATAATATTAAAAAATAAAGACCCACATTCATAGACGGGTAGCTAAAATTATGAATTTATTTGATACTAATTTTCAAATAGGAAATATGTCAATTTCATTTTTGGGATTAATGATAATTTTTGTTGTTTTTATATTAATAATATTTTTTATTATTTATTTGTTGTTTAAGTTTATTAATAAATCCAATGCTAAACCATATTTTTCTATAAAGCTCATTAGTGTAAGAGTTCCTAAATATGAAGATGTAAATTTTACAAATCCAGACCACAAGCAAGAAACAATACAAAAAACCCAAGAGCAGATTGCTATTGCTGAAAATCTATATAGTATTTTAGGCGGTATTAAGGCTCAAAAGGGTTTAAAGGCAATGCTTCAGCGAAGGGATGATCATTTTTCGTTAGAAATGGTTTTAAAAAGTGGGCTTATTAATTTTTATGTAGGAGTTCCAGAAAATAATATAAACTTTTTTGAAGAACGTATTCACGCTATTTATCCCCATGCGGAAATAGAATTGATTGATGATTATAATATTTTTACTCCAAGCGGAGTTACATTGGGAGAATCACTTAGGTTTAAAGAAAGTTTTATTTTCCCACTTAAGACGTATAAAAAGTTAGAGATGGATCCACTGGACTCAATTCTTAATTCAATGTCAAAAATAAGCTCTGAGGATTCGGTGGTTATTCAAATAATTGCAAGAAGTGCAAATAAAGGATGGCATAAGATAAGTAGAAAATTTACTAAAAGCATTTCAAAGGGAAAAAATCTAAAAGAGGCAAAAATTTCTTCAGGATTAGAGAGTTCTTGGAACACATTTTTTTATTATATAGGACAATTTTTTGATTCATTTAAAAATAAAGAAGAAAAGCAGACAGAACAGCATCAGCCACTTTCTCAGATGGAGACAGAGATGATAAAAACTATTGAAGAAAAAAATTCAAAAGCAGGTCTTGATGTAAATATAAGAATCGTTGTCAATTCTCAAAATGAGATAATAGCGAAGACTTATTTAGATAATATTAGAAATTCATTTTCTCAGTATAATTTATATCAATATGGTAATCAATTAGAGAGAGCAAGGCAAAATAAAGATGATCTTATAAGCGATTTTATATATCGTAGGTTTAACGAAAGCTATAAAATGATTTTAAATACAGAAGAGCTCGCGAGTATTTATCATATGCCACTCACCACAACAGAAACTCCAAATGTAGCATGGCTTGAATCAAAAAGATCTGGCGCTCCAAGTAATATTCCTCTTGACGGGCTTACTTTGGGAAAAAATGTTTATAGAGACAAAGAAACAATAATTAAAATAAAACAAAAAGATAGATTAAGACACACATATATAATTGGTAAGTCTGGTACGGGTAAGTCGTATTTGCAGGTAAATATGGTTATTCAAGATATACAAAATGGTGAGGGAGTTTGTGTTATTGATCCCCATGGAGATTTGATAGAAGACATTTTGAAGTATATTCCGAAAGAAAGAGCAGAAGATGTAATTTTGTTTGATCCCTCTGATATAGAGCGTCCAATTGCTGTTAATATGCTTGAGTTTGAAACACCAGATCAGAAAACTTTTGTGATTAATGAAATGATAAAGATTTTTGATAAGTTGTATGATCTTAAGGCGACTGGAGGTCCAATATTTGAGCAATATATGAGAAATACAATGCTTCTTGCAATGGAAGATGTTGAGTCTGGTTCAACGCTACTTGAAATTCCAAGAATTTTGGCTGATGAAGATTTTAGAAAATATAAATTATCAAAGTGTAAAGATTATTTGGTATCTGATTTTTGGCAAAAACAGGCTGAAAAAGCTGGTGGAGAAGCAGCTCTTGCAAATATGGTTCCTTATATTACTAGTAAACTTACTCCATTTATTTCAAATGACACAATAAGACCTATAATATCCCAACAAAAAAGCTCTTTCAATTTTAGGACTGTAATGGACGAGAAAAAAATATTGCTTATTAATTTAGCAAAAGGAAAAATAGGCGAATTAAACAGTAATCTTATCGGAATGGTTTTTGTAGGAAAATTACTTATGGCAGCATTGTCCCGTGCAGATATTGAAGATAATAAAAGACATGATTTTTATCTTTATATTGACGAGTTTCAAAATTTTATTACTGATTCTATCGCTGTAATATTATCAGAGGCAAGAAAATATGGACTCGGACTTATTATTGCTCATCAGTATATTACTCAACTTGTTAGCAAGGGCGATGAAAGTATAAAAGATGCTGTATTTGGAAATGCGGGAACATTTATAACTTTTAGAATAGGAACAAAAGATGCTGAAACAATGGTAAAACAATTTGCACCAGTATTTAATGAGTTTGATCTTGTAAATATTCCAGCTTATAATGCTTATGTAAGATTGTTGGTTGATAATTATAATCCACCAGCATTTAGTATGAAGGTTACATCTCGTGAAGAACCAAAACAAAATTATACAAAAGAAATTAAAGAATTATCTCGTCTAAAATATGGTAAGGATAGAGAACTTGTTGAGTCTGAAATAAGAGAAAGAATGAAATTAATCTAAATATTAGTTTTCAAAAAGAAAAAAGTATTGTATAATTATGTTGTAAAATAAAAATAAAATTGTGTATAAAAATAAATACCAAATTTCGTCCAAGCTTCGATTCATCAAGGCCATGCAGGACGAGCAGAATAAACAAAAACAAAAATGTTTAATAAGATAGATGAGTTAAAAGATATTTTGTCTAATATAGAGTTTGAGCTTAATAAGGCAAAAATAATTTTCAATGAGTTGGGAGTAGATATAAATCCATCATCCCATGATTTTTCTCATATAGCAAAGTCGATAGGATCTGAAAAAATGGATGGTGATAACAAAGTTGTTGAAGGGGTTTTCGATGGTGGTCAAATGATAGGTCCTGATGGAAAAAAATATTCTATTCCCGCAAACTATTGTTCCAAATCAAAACTTGTTGAAGGAGATATATTAAAACTTATTATCAAAAAAGACGGTAGTTTTGTGTATAAGCAAATTGGTCCAGTTGAAAGAAAGAGAATAAAAGGGATTTTAATGAAAGATCCAGTCACAGGAGAATTTAAGGTAAAAACCCAAGATAGGTTTTATAAAGTTCTCAAGGCTAGCGTTACTTATTTTCATGGTAATGATAATGATGAAGCAATAGTTCTAGTTCCGCAAGATGGCGAATCTATTTGGGCGTCTGTGGAAAATATTATAGTTGGAAGTGGTGCAAACTCATCAAGAGTTTTGGATAATTCATCTTTTTTAGAAGATGATGAAATTAGCGATTTAAGTATATAAATTGATATATCTCACAAACCAGGCTTTGCTTGGTTTTTTTATTTTTTTAATGTAAGATTAGAGGGTCAGGTGGTTAGTAGGTTAGTGAATTAGTCTACTAACCCCACTAACCCTACTAACTTTCTAACCTTACTAACCCCACTAACTTTCTAACCATTTAACCCCCATGTCCAATACTTTATATAGAAAATATAGGCCTCAAAAATTTGAAGAAGTAATAGGTCAGGACCATATTAAGATCACTCTTCAAAATGAAATAGAAAATGGTAATATATCACACGCATATTTATTTTTTGGGCCACGTGGAATAGGAAAAACAACGCTTGCAAGAGTCTTAGCAAAATCAATAAATTGTAAAGATAAAACTAACTCAGAACCGTGTAATAAATGTGAAAATTGTGTATCTATTAA
The DNA here is from genome assembly GCA_019248485.1 of Candidatus Komeilibacteria bacterium S5_K13. GTDB lineage: Bacteria > Patescibacteriota > Patescibacteriia > UBA1558 > S5-K13 > S5-K13. The sequence goes on from JAEHGL010000010.1 coordinate 23,397, forward strand.
TAGTGGTAGCTTTATGGATCTTATTGAGATAGATGCTGCTTCAAATCGTGGAATAAATGAAATAAGAGAACTTCGTGAAATGGCCAAGTATTCCCCATCAAGAGGGCAGTATAAGGTTTTCATTATAGACGAGGCCCACATGCTTACAATAGAGGCTTTTAACGCTCTTTTAAAAACATTAGAAGAGCCACCAAAACATGCTATTTTTATACTTGCTACAACAGAATTTCATAAGTTGCCAAGCACCATAGTATCAAGATGCCAAAATTTTGAGTTTAAGGTAGTTGATCTTGATAAGCTCAAAATACACTTGCAGAATGTTTGTGATCGCGAGGGTGTAAAAATAGAAAGCGGCGTTATTGAATTGCTTACAAAACATTCTGGTGGATATGTAAGAGATGCACTTTCAATGCTCGGTCAAGTTCTTGCATTATCAGAAGATAATAACGTTGATTTGGCAACTGCAAGTTTGATATTTCCAAAATCAAATATAGAAAGCGTAGTTGAATTAATAGATAATATATTATTTCAGAAATTTGATTTTGCTATAAAAGGTTTAAATAAAGTAGTTTCTTCTGGAATTGATTTAGAATATTTTACAGAAGAGCTTATTAATTATTTGCGAAAAGCAGTTCTTATCAAATTGTCTGGCGCTTCTCAGGATTATTTATGGGATGTAGAAAAAGATATAGAACAAAAACTTATTGAGCAATCTGAAAAATTAGACTTAAATATTTGGCAAGGAATATTAGAGGAATTTTATAATGCTTTCGAACATCTAAAAAATGAGAGATTTAAGCAGCTTCCACTTGAAATTGCAATTATTTCTATAAAGAATAAGTTTTTTACTGAAAAAAAAGAAGATACAAATATGTTTAAGGGTGGTGGAAATATTTTCTCTAGCAAACCAAAGAATGATGTCAAAAAAGAGGATAGTCAAGAAGATTCAAAAAGTTCTTCTCTAATAAAATCTTCTATTGAAGATATCGTAAAAATTTGGCCACAATTACTTATAAATTTGAAAGACTATAATCATTCTCTTTCTGCTTTTGTAAAAGTTGGTCATCCACTGAAAATTAATAAAGATAGAATAACTCTAGGATTTCAATATAAATTTCATTTGGATAGAATATTGGATGATAAGAATAAAAAAACAATAGAAGAGCTAATTTCTGGAATATTAAATGAAAAGATTACAATAAGCGCTGAAATAGACGATAATTATGAAGAGAATCATCAGAAAATGATCATCGTTGATAAAAAAGAAGAAATGGACGGTGGTGCTATTGAAGATTTAATGCAAAGTTTTGGAGGTGAAGTAGTTGGATAAATATATTTTTATATAAAACAAAAAATAGAGTTTTAGGCTCTATTTTTTAATGGCTCCGGGGGCAGGACTCGAACCTGCGATATCTACGTTAACAGCGTAGCGTTGTACCAACTCAACTACCCCGAAATAAAAAATCAGCCTCGTGAGCTGATAAGTATAAACAAAATAGCTCACGACTTAGCTGAGATTGTTATTGTTATTTAATTTTGTTATTTTTGTCTTCATATTTATAATATACCATAAAATTAAAATAATACAAGTAGTATTTACTGTTTAATATATATATACTATAATATCCTTACATTCTGAGATCGTTCGTCTTTGCTAAAGCTTCGGCGCAACTTAGTTTAGTAATTTAAAATAAATATATTCGGGGATCGTCTAATGGTAGGACAACAGGTTCTGGTCCTGTTTATCTGGGTTCAAATCCTGGTCCCCGAGCCAATTAGGGTTATCAGCTAGTTCTAGGACTAAGTTGAATGGAGAACGCAAGGTAAAACCTAGTGTTTTTTCATTTAAGGTCGGGTTCTGAAGTATGTAAGTTAAAAAAGTTCTTTTTCCTGCAATATCAGAACTCTTTTCAAATATAGTTTTAGCTCTACGTGCTACAGATATTACTATAGCAACTGTGGTTTGATAATTATAATCTGCATTTTGATATTCAGACATTTCTATTTCAAGAAGCTCCATTTTATCTTTAAGCTCTTGATGTTTTTTGTCATATACATCCTTAGTAATACTCTTGTCTATAAGAACATCTAATAAGTTATTTTGTTTTTCTTGTATGCTATCATAAGCATTTCTTATTCTACTTATTTGTGCTTTATGAAAAACGGCTTCTGCTTCTGTGCTTTTTCTTAATTCAGCAACAAGTTTTTCTTGTGTGTCTTCTGAAATGCTTCCAAATCGCTCTAAAACCTCATAAACGGGCTTTAGCAATTCGTTTTCGTTAATATATACCTTTTTACATACGCCCTTAGCATTTGTGCAAGAATAAAGATTATAGACCAATCCACTTGGTTTTTTGTGTTGCTCAGGAGACATAGAACAACCGCAATTTGGACATTTAAGAAGTCCTTTGAATATAAAATCTCTAGAGTGTGATTTATATGGTAATTTTTTACGTTGGGAGCGTATTTCTTTACATTTATCAAAAAGCTCTCTTGTTATAAGTTTTGGATATTTATGAATATATGGACCATATTTGGATATAGCCATACCACAAAAAAAGCTGTCTCTTAATATATTATCGATACAACTTTTAGATAATTTATTTCCTTTTATAGACCTTAAACCAAGTCTTGTAATTTTTGTTCTTATTGTTTCTAGCGAGTGTTGATTTGTAGCATATAATTCAAACATTTTTTGTATTAAATATGCTCTGTCTGGGTCAATTATTATGTCTTTATTAAATCTTAAATATCCCAAACGAACTCTACCCGTCCATTCACCATTTCGTCTCTTTTGTTCAAACGCTCTTTTGACATTATCGCTAATAGCATCAGAATAGTATTTTGCTAAACCCAACTTCATCCCAAAAGCAAATTTATCTCCTGCCGACATTTTATCGTCTATAACTTGCCCGTCTGATACAAAATGTAATTCAATTTTATCTCCAATAGCCATTTCATAAAGTTTGGCAACTCTTTTGTCAAAAATGTTTCTAGATAATCTGTCAACTTTATCAAAACAAACAGCGACCTTCTCTTTTTTAGAAACTTTTTCTATATATTCCATTATTTCATCAAAAGTATCTCTTTTTAATTTATATGCACTTTCTATAAAATCAAATTCTTTTATTATTTCGAAATGTTTATTTTTACAATAACTATTCATTCTAAAGCTTTGGGCTTCAGGAGAATTTTCTTTTTGGTCTTCACTTGATACTCTTGAAATGTTTATTGCTTTCATAGAACTATTTTGTAAATCTAACTTGTAAATTTAATTTGATGAAATAGCGACCATTTTCTTTGATAATTTTTCCTATACCATATCTGGTTGTGCTTGGTGTGTCAAGCTTTGTATTTTTCAAAAGATATTCTTGAAAATCTTCTAAGTTGTATAAATAATAACAAAGAACATCGCCGTCTTTCTTTACTAACAAAAAACCACCTAAGCTTGTAAGTATCCCGTTCCAGTTAGTATTTGGCATCATTCCTAAAGCCATAATACTAAGAAACTCTTTGATTTTATGAATAGGTTGTTTATTTTGCTTATTGGTATCAGGAAAGTTCAAAACAACTAACTCCGAAAGATTACTTGCACCTCGTGAGTAATATGACAAAAGTATTTTTGAAATATATATTGGCAAATTACTGTCAATCAAAGAAAGATTGTTTTGGAATATTTCACTATCAACTTTATAAAAAACTATATTGAACCCCAAACTTTCTAATAGATTGATGTTATCTTTTACATTTTTGTCGTGTAGTTTAGGTAATTTTTTAGGGACACTCATATCATTATCAAGCACCTCAAAAGTAAAGTTTGTTGCTTTTGATGCGTTTATAAGTGTTGAAGGACTACCAAGTTGTGATTTTATACTAAATCCAACCTCGGGACTTGGTTTATTAGTTTTGACATCAAGTATTACTAAATCCAAATCCTTTTTATCAAAACTTGATGCCTTGATAACGTCTTTTTGTAAAACTTGCATCATTTCTGAACCAGCATCCAAGGAAAAAGCTCGTCCTTCATTTTTTACTGACAAACTCTCAAACATTCTTTTCAGAATGCTTTGTATTTTTTTAACTTTTATTGATGCTATCTTATTTGTGCCTACAAAAATATCAATGACTTCATTCTTTATTTCATAAACCATTCTTTCTTTTCCAATTTTTTCAGCAAAAATTATTTTCAAAACTTTATAAAATAAATCTTTTTTAATATTTTGGTTCTTATCAGCACCATAAGCACCACCATTTGCTAAGAGAAAAGCTAATGCGTATAACTCGCTCCATTCTCCAGTATTGCCTGTTGTTTCTTTTTGATTATTCATAGTATTTTTCTAATGCTTCAATTATTTTTTGTGCATAGTCTTGTATCCCATAAATAGCAACACTATTACCTAACTGTTTCATTGCTTGATTATTTGAAACTGGGAAAATAAAATTATCAGGGAGCCCCTGCATTTTCTTTCCTTCTTTTGGGGTAATTCGTCTGACTTTGTCATCTACTAAATAACTATCCCAATTTCTTCTATCTGTAATCTTTGAACCCTTACCGCCAACTCTAAGAGTAAATCCAATATCTTTATTTACTTTTGCACCTTCGAATACATCTGACATAGTAAAGGCGAGTGGTCTTTTTTTAGGAAACTCAAAGGGTATTTTTTTATTCCTAAAACCAATCATAAATAAACGAGGGCGATTTTGAGGTAGTCCGTGGTCTGATGCTTTTACAATGTTGTGATAAAGAGAATATCCAAGCTTTTCTGTTAAAACTTTTTTGATTGTTTCAAAAGTTTTTCCATTGTCGTGAGCGTAAAGATGTCTAACATTTTCTAAAAAAAATGCTTTTGGTTTTTTGACACGAATAATTTCAGCGATATCGTAAAACAATGTCCCCCTTGTGTCATTGAAACCTTTTTTGAAACCTGCCTGACTAAATGGCTGACAAGGAAAACCGCCAGTCAAAATATCAAAATCTGGTATGTCTTTTTTGCTTATTTTTGTTATATCGCCAACGAAGTTTCCTGAGCTAAACATTTCGGGGCTAATTTTTTCAAAGTTTTTCTGATAAGTTTTTCTTGCTGGTTCATCCCACTCTGATGCAAACACACATTTAGCCCCAACATTATGAAAAGCAAGATGAAATCCACCTATTCCTGCAAATAAATCAATAAAAGTAAACTTTTTAACTTTCTTTTTATTGGATTTATCTGTCTTAGTGGTTTTTGTTTTCATATCATTTTGTTTTAACACTGTTAAGAAAGTTATTAAATTCATTTTTATCAATTCTAAATTCTCTCCCAATTTTGTATGCTTTTAATCGTTTAGCTTTTATATATCGATAAATCGTCATAATGTTTACATCTAACAATTTAGCTAAGTCTTCCGCCCTATAAAACTCTTTTTCTTTTATCATATTATTTATTATATTATGTTAATAATTATACTTTACAAAGCTTTACATTGCAATATTAAATTATTTCATTGTTGAGATTAGTATTTCTCTAAATATCTTTTTCTTTTCTGCCATTGTTCTATCTACATTATCTTGCATAATCGTTGCATAGCAATTAGCTATATGCTCCCAGATAATAAGTTCATTTTCTGGATGCAAGTCTCTTTGAAAATTATTTATAGCTTCTTCAAGTGAAGACGTTTCTACTTCTCGTAAAATTTCTTTATACTTTTGAACTCTAAAGATAAATCCTTCTGGTAATATATCGTCTCTAACTTTTCCTAATTTTATATTAAGTGTTTTAATTTTTTTCATCTTTTTAGTTTTTAATTATTAGCTTTTTTAATATAGAACATTTTCTTTTGACATTTATCAAATACATCTTTAGTAATAAATGTTTCATATTGATGCATATATGGACTATGTTTTCTTGATGAGACTAGACCAATATAAAAAGTATTTTCTAGAATTTTTTTTATTACATTAAGAGGTAGATATTTATTGCTCAATTTTATTATTCTATAAACATCTTGTATTGAATTATTTTTGTTTGAATATAAAGCAAAAATCTTTTTTACTAATTTTGATTTCTTTCTATCTGGTATTAGTATTTTCCTTTTCTTACTGGTATGAATATATCTATAGCCAAAAGGTGGCAATCCTATAAATTCGCCATTTTGTCTTTTTTGTTCAAATGCTCTTTTGACATTATCGCTAATAGCATCAGAATAGTATTTTGCTAAAGCTATTCTAATATTGTCTTGAAATTGTTCAACTGCACTTTTTTTGTTTACTTTCATATTTTTTTAGTTTTATATGGTTTATAATTTTCTAACGCTTCGTCTATCTGTGAAACCCAATCTCTAATTCTATTTTTAGTGATTAGTTCACTAGATTGTTTTAGGTCTTTTGTTATACGATACCAAGTCCTATCTCTAGACCTTTTTGTAATAATAGTCCTAAGTTGTCTCATTCCATTTTCATCCTTAGCAAGTAAAAAAAGTCCTAATAAATATACAGCTTGTTTGGGCTTTAATTTTTTATCAGCCAAGAATAAGGTCTGCAATATATCTTTCAAGCTTAAGGATATTGAAAATAATCCAAGATTACGTTCTTTTATAAGTTTTTTCCAATAACTCCCAACAATCTCTTTACTCATTTTTGTATTAAAGATTTGTTTGAAAGTTGGATTTTTTTCATAACCTAAACTTTGTAAAAGTTTATTTAGTTTTTGCTTATGATTTATTCTAACTTCAAAACGTATTATTTCTTGCATTTCTTCTTTTTTATACAGCTCATCAAATAGACTTCTTTGATAAGTTGTTTGTTCTTTATCAATTGCACGTTTTTTGCCTTTATTTAAGTCAGCTATCTTATCATAAATAATAAGTTGATGTGCTGTTGTATGAGCATATAAACTTTGCCCATCATTTATGTATCTTGCCTTAGCGAAATCAAAACTTTTTCTTAAATCAACCTTATTCATTTCTGAAATTAAATAATTAGCCGTATATCCGTCTTTAAGTAAGATATTTTTTGAAAAATGAACTGAACTTACTGAGGCGTTTTGAAGAACTACTTTGAAAACTCTTACTCCCATAATCTTTAATCTTTCCTGTAAAACTTCAATTATTTCCGAGAAGTCCTTTTCTTCTAATTCATCCAAATTATTCTGATATAGTAATTTGGGAGCAGAAAACTCTATACGAACAGCATCTTGTGAAAATTTTCTTCTATAGCCCGTAAGTCTTGGAAAGTATTTTCCTGTTTTCTTTTCGGCAACGCTAGGATTACGAACATATTTTTCATACTGACTTGTTTTGGAATATAGCTCCCAACTAGATACTCCCGATAGATAGCTCATATTTGCTTTTGGTATCAAAAGACATATTGTATCAATCATTTTCTTGTTGTTTTAGTTGATAAAGTTCAGGATTTTGTTTTTTATCTTCTTGAATAAGCCAAGCGAAAGCATCGACCAATCTTTGCTTTTCTTCAAGGGGTAAATCATCCATATTGAAACGATTTACTGTCTCTTTTTTATTTACAATTTCCTGCATAAAAAAACCTATAGGTTGTTATATCTATAGGCTATCAGGTTTATATCTTAAGTTTGCTTAAGTTTTGCTTATATATTTTGGATTTAATTTTGCGGAATGTTTTGTTAATTCAAATATATTCTCTAATTGCGGTATGTTTAATTTAACTTTTCTGCTGAATTGGTATATCGCATTTTTTACTGCTTTTGTATCAACATCATCTTCGCCTAGTGCTACACTAATATCATATAAACTCCATTCTAAATATGTGTCTTCTGGGTTTCTGAAAATAACTCTTAAAACTTCTTTTTGCACTTGTCCCTGAACGCTAATTGTGTATTTATTGTTGTCTTGGTCAGTTAAAGTCATTATTCCAGTTTGCATAGCAAAACTTAAATTAAATTTAATTTCCTTTGTCTTTTTAGTTTGTTCTATGTTATTTTCTTCTATGTTTATTTTATGTAGTTCTTTTGTAATGTATATATGAACTCTTTGAGCATAATTTTTGAAATCCTTTACACTAAAATAATATACATCATCATCAGACGCTTCTCCTTTTCTTATTCTTTCTATTTCACCAGCTATACCTATAAAATTGAGCCAAGTCCATTTTAAGGAGGGGTCATTATCTGCTTCTAGCTTAAACTCAGATTTTATCTCTTCGGGTTCAAAAATAAGTCGTTTTACAATTGGTAATTGATGCCAAGCACCCCAAGGTTCAACTTGTTCTTTTCTTTCAATTCTTTTTCTTTCTTCATCTATTTTTTCGTAAGTTGGCGAAAAGGTATAATTTCCATATATATTATTATAACGTTTCTTATTGTCTTCAAATTCTTTAATTGCTTCCTCGTGTCCATTTTCTTTTATAAGTCTTGCTACGTCAAATAAGTCTCTATCAAAAGCACATAGGGGGTCTGATGACAATATATTTCCAGAAAGACGATTACGGACTTCTTGAATTGCTTCTAGTGCGGGTTTAAGTTTTTTAGAAAGTTCTTCGCTTTGTTTAATAAATGGTTCTTGGGACTTAAATATGTCTTGAGCTATCGGAATAATTTTTTGAGCAGAATTTATAAATTCCTTCATAGCGTCTGTATTCATCTGTTCATAGACCATAACATTTGCTTTTCTTTGTGCCTCTAAAACCTCGATAAAGGGCTTGGTTTGTGCCATTTCTTGAAGAGTTTTTGTGTATTCAGCTAGACCACGAAAAAAATCCCATTTATCTTCTAGGTTAATAAAACTTTGATATTGTTGCTCTACAATTTGTAAAACTTTATCATTTTTCTCTTTTTCCTTCATTTTTATACATTACTTTAATTTACATTTATTTTCAATACTGATAAAATGTTATTAGTTGACTTCTTTAATAGAGGGGCAAAAGAATTAAATTAAATAAACATTAAATAATACTTTTATGAAAAACAATAAAGTATCTATTGGGAGATTAGTAATTTTAGGGATTTCGTGGTTTACACTACTAGCCAGTATAGGAATTTTGATTTATTTATTTGATTTGGACTTATTATATTTCTTCATACCGTTTATTCTTCTTGCTCTTTATCTTGTTCTATACAATCAAAAATGGATAAAAATTCCAGCTATAGTTTTCTTTATTACTTTATTCATTGTTTCGTTATTTTTGACTATTTTTCATATTATTTCTGCAATGTCGCTTATACCGTTATTTTTAGCAGTTGTCATATCTCTGTCTCGAGACTTCAAAAAGATACCAACATACTGCAAATTGATGAGAGAACGTAAAATAAAATTTATAAAAGAACACAAAAAATTGTGTTTTGTGTTGATTATGATTTTAATTGTTATTATTTTTGCCTTATATTGTTTAATAAAAGTATATAGATTTCATTACATAATTGACCAAATTGCTACAGATTGGAATATAGACCCAGCAGAACTAGACCATATTAGTCTATACAATTTTGCATTTAAGAAAATTGCATTATTTGCGGGTATCATATTTTCAAGCACATTTCTTGTGCTTAAATCACTCGAAAAAGACAAGTAAATATAATCAATTTAGACTATGTTATCAAATGAACAAATAGAAAAATATCAGGCAATTTATAAAAAATACTATGGAAAAGAAATTAGTCGAGAAGAAGCGTATGAACAAGGTATTAAATTTATAAGGCTTATAAAATTGATTTATAAGCCTATGACGAAAGAAGAATATCAAATTTTACAAAAAAGAAGAGAGGAAATAAATAATCAGTAAAATAATTGTTATTTCTATAAAGAATTAAGAGTTTAATAATAATGTTAGTCTTGAAAAACAAGGTCTGGAAAAAGTTCTAATATACCGCTAAATTGAAGTTCGCTTTTAATACTTGTCCAATTAAGCATTCTGAATTTGTCCACTAGTGGGAGCCATCAAGAAAGCGCTGTTAAAATCAGTGTTTTTTTGTTTATTGAAGTGCTAGAACGGGTATATTATTTATGCTTTCAAATCCAATTGTGGCCATATTGTGGCCAAAACTTTATTATCATTGTAAAAGCTCCTAATGGGAGTAAAATATAGATATAGGAGAATTAATAATTAAATTAACTTACTAATAAAACTAATACAAAAATATGAAAAAAATGTACATATTTCTAGCCGTTCTTTTGATTTTGGCGGTAACAGCTATTGTTATTGTAGCTTTGGTTGGAAAAAATAATACAAATCAACAAGATCGTTTTACTGTTACTGGATCAGGCACTGTTTATGCTAAAGCCGATATTGCCAATATTGAAGTAGGGCTAAAGACTGAGGCAAAGAAAACCGCTGCTGAGGCAACAATTGAAAATACTAAAAAAATGAACGATATTGTAGCTGAATTAAAAAAGCTTGGTATTGAAGAAAAGGATATAAAAACTTCTAATTATAATTTGAGCCCAGTTTATAATTATACAAATACAAAGGGCCAGGAGCTTGTTGGTTATGAGGTGACACAAAATTTGACTCTTAAAATACGAGATCTTACTAAAATTGGTGATATAATTGCCAAAACTACTGAAAAAGGTGCTAATCAAATTGGAAATATAAACTTTACTATTGATGATGAATTTGCTCTAAAAAATCAAGCTAGAGAGCTTGCTATAGAAAAAGCTAAAGAAAAAGCTCAATTAATTGCCAAACAATCGGGTATGAGATTGGGCAAAATAAAGGGTTTGTTTGAAAGCTCTGATTCCATTCCACCTATAAGGTATGATTATACTAATGCTAAAATGGAAATTTCAGGTAGCGGTGATGCTATTTCTGCACCACTCATACAGTCAGGACAAAATGAAATTAAGGTAGAGGTAACACTTACTTACGAGGTTAAGTAAACCCAAAAAAATTTATTTATCTGAAAAATATAAACAAATAATCATTTTCATGGTTATTTGTTTTGATTTATTAGAATATGCCTAAAGACTTCCATAAACTCAATATTGTGCTATAATAAACACGATATTAATTTATCCTATTAAAAATTGACGAACAACAACATGTACAAAAAGAAAAAGGTAGCAAAAAGAAAGCATAGAAAAAATGCTGGTAAAGAAATTACAAATCTAAGAAATAGATAATAATTGATTCTTTAAATTTATAAAAACCCGTTAGATAAATATTGGTCTATTGGGTGTAAATAAAATATTAAACCTTTATAAAAACGTGATGAATAAAAAAAATATAGAAAAATCTAATGGACGAAAAAAAGCCACACTAATAGCATACTTGTTTGTTTTTGGAATTATGTTATCAGGGTGTACAGGCGGTGAAGATAAAATCACAAAAACTGATTTAATAAATCTTAAATCGGATTTAATAGATGAAATGAATCAAAAACTAGCAGAAAACACTGTTGCCATAAAAGATGAATTAAAGAAACAGGCAGAAGCTAGCATTCCAACAACTACTATTGTAGTGGCAACAACTACATGGTCTGAATATATAAACACAAAATACGGATTTACAATATCATTTCCAGATACTTGGAAAGGCTATGCAGTAAAAGAAAGAAAGCTAAGCTGGGGTACAAATGGATCTAGTAATTCAATAGACTTCATGTTGAATAATGATATTAAGATGTTTAATATCACAATGCTTACTAAGAAACAATGGGCTGCTATTTCAAAACTTGATGGTCAAAAACTAACTCTTTTAGATGAAAATAATACTTATGTTTTTGCATACACAAGGGCTCAAGATTTTGGAGATCTAATTTCATATGCAAAAGATATTTCAGAAATTGTAAAGACATTTAAGCTTAACGAGTAACATATTATGTTCGAAAACAAGTGGCCAGAAGCAATTCGGGTCATTTTCTATTTACGTGAGTACAAAAAAGTTATATAATTTATATGTCTAATAATTAAAATAAAAATAAATGCATAGGTTAAACGCACTAGATTTCCTAGCTCTCATACTAGTTATAGTTGGAGCATTAAACTGGGGAATGGTTGGGTTATTTAATTTAAACGTAGTATCAACCATTTTTGCTGATATGAACTTTGTAAGTAATCTAATATTTGTATTAGTTGCTTGCGCAGGATTATATTTATTAATTACGCTTGGAAAGTTTGCAAAAAAGAAATAAGTATATTTATAGAATTTAAAAAAGTCGTCTAGATATCCATCCGACGACTTTTTATTTTTCTAACGATTCGGGAGCTCATTTAAATGGTTCTGGCTTTGTTCCGGAAATACATTTCAGGCCACCTCCATCCAAGCCAGTAAAAAAGACCCACATCTAATCCTATGATTTCAACCAACACCTTTTTGAGTGTTATGTGAGATCTGGAACCTATGATTTGAATTTTTTTTACTTTTTTTCTAGCAAGCAACATCCAAATTTGCCACGTTCTTGGAACATGATAATCGGATGTTATAACGGTGATTTCGTCATCCTTAGAAAGTATTTCTAAACACAATTCAACATTGTGAATGGTGGTCAAACTTTTGCTTTCCAATCTGATTGGTATTTTGACACCTTGTGATTTTAGATAATATTGCAGAGCTTCAGCTATTGAGGTGTTATATTGGCTTTTTTCAAAGATACCTCCAGATACGATAACGAGGTCGTATTTGCCCGTATCGATTGCCTCTTTCGCTCTTTTTGCTCTAGACAACGAATCACTACTAAGAGACGCTCCTACATTAGTGTTTCCATGTACTATTAAGATATTCACAATATCCTCCCTTTCCTACATTCGCATTTGAATCCGAACACTTGTAGAATAAAAAGATGAAAAAAACAATAAAAAGTTCTCACACCTTTCTAAAAGTGAGCGTTTAGAAATAGGGATATTATTAAAGAGAAAATATTCTTTAAGAGACATATCTAAGTCATTAGAAAGAAGTATTTCTACAATTTCAGATGAGATAAAAAGAAATATTGTAAATGGAGAATATAATCCAATTAAAGCAAATCATAAGGCATATGTAAGAAGAAAAAATAGCAAATATCAACCAATGAAGATAATTAAGAATAGTTTTTTAAGAAGCGTTGTTGATAATATGCTCTATGATGATCAGTCACCACCAAACATTGCAGGAAGAATAAATAATCATGAAAGTAAATTACCAAACATATCAAAAGATAGTATATACAGATATATAGCTAGTCCATATGGAAGAAGAATAGAATACTATTTATCAACACGAGTAAAAAGAAGATATAGAAGACCAAAATCAAAAAAACTAGAAGATAGAACATTCATTGATAAAAGACCAAAAAGCATTGAT
>JAEHGL010000098.1 GCA_019248485.1 Candidatus Komeilibacteria bacterium S5_K13
GTAGCGAATTATTTTTGAATAAATTTTTCATTTTATTGCCAATATGTTTCTGTTTTTATTATTCCTGAGACCCCCTGCTTTTGCGGTGCATTTAGGTCTCCCAAATTATTATTTATTATGCTTGTTGAAAAACTAACAAAGTTAATATTTATATAATATTTTAGAGACTCAATATCTGCTATATAATTCATAACGTCCTCAAAGCTACCAGAAACAGATAAATCCATTGCTACTTTTCTATATTTATTCTTAGCGTCTAACGCAACGTTATCTATTGAGATACTTTGTTTAACATTACGATTTGATGCCAAATCTTCGACTGTTTTTATAAAATCTATCTCTTTATCTCTTATTATAAAAAGACCATCTATTGTTTTTATTTTATTATTTATTGCCCCCATTTTTTTACTAAAATCTTGATTTGATTTAATAGACTCAAAATAAAACTCTGTTTTGGCTTTTTTATCAATTATGTCTAAACTTGTCTTTTTTATTTCTTTTATTGATCCGTATAAAAATAAATATGTTACAAAAACAAAAAATGTCACATAAAAAATACCTGAGGAAATCATCTTAAAATTTGGATTTAATTTTATTGGCTCTATTTTCATATAAATTTT
>JAEHGL010000099.1 GCA_019248485.1 Candidatus Komeilibacteria bacterium S5_K13
GCCGCTGATACAAAAAAGTTAAAAGGAGAAAATGACGGTAGAACAAATATTTTGATAATGGGAATGGGCGGAGAAGGACACGATGGGCCATATCTTACTGATACTATAATATTACTTAGCTATGACTATGATTCAAAAGAAATATCGATGGTTTCAATACCAAGAGATTTGCTCGTCAGAATTGATAATGGCCAATACAAAAAAGTCAATTCTCTTTATACAATTGGCGAAAACTTAAAAAAGGGCTTTGGCATGAAATATGAAAAAGATATTGTTAGCAAAAATATTGGGATTCCAATTCAATATGCTGTAATAGTTGATTTCTATGGATTTAAAGAAATAGTCGATGCGCTTGGTGGTGTTGATATAATTATTGAAAATAGTTTTACAGATTATCAATATCCAACATATAATCACAAAGTACAAACGCTTACCTTCAAAAAGGGTAAAGAACATATGGACGGTGAAAGAGCGTTGGCATTTTCAAGATCTCGTCATGGAATAATAACTAGTGGCACAGGCACAGAAGGAAATGATTTTGCAAGAAGCAAAAGACAATTCAAAGTAATAAGTGCCATCAAAGACAAGGTTTTAAGCTTCTCAACAATTACAAATCCGGC
>JAEHGL010000100.1 GCA_019248485.1 Candidatus Komeilibacteria bacterium S5_K13
TGAAATTCTATTGGAACATCAAATTCAAGAATTTTATCTTTGAGTCTAGAAGAGTCTCCATTGAAACCTTCTAATGCTTTTGTCATATTTATTTTGTAGTTTGCAACAAGTTCCTCATGAGTAATCGTTGGCTCTTCATTTGAATTGACTATATTTCCCGTCTTTGAGGCATTTGTTTGATTTTCATTACTTAGATTCTTTGAATAAATAATGATTGCTAAAAGTAAAATACTCAAAAGAACACAAATAATTATTATCTTCATAATAAGTGAAAACGCTTTTTCATCTTCTTGTGGATGAAAAATTTTGCTAAAAAACGAATTATTGATCATTTTTTTATTTTTCCTCAAGTAATGAGGATTTTATTTATTATATTAAAAATAGTGAAAGTAGTATTGCAAAAAATAAAAATATAAAAGCCATTGTCATAAGAAGAATTGAAAATGCCGTAGAATATGCTCTTTTCTTAATAACCAAATAAAGTGGCATACCAAAAACTGCAAACAATGTTGAAGATATGAAAAAGAAAATGGAAGAGATGAACGAAGTTGTTCAAGAAATTGGAAAAGCAATGTATGCTCAGCAACAGCAAGCCCAACCAAATTCCGAAGCT
>JAEHGL010000101.1 GCA_019248485.1 Candidatus Komeilibacteria bacterium S5_K13
TTTACTGAAAGAATAATCATCCTCTTCTGGTGCATAATATTTGAATATTTTTGATAAATCTATATTTGATTTCAAGTCAATTTCAAAAATAACATTTGTGCCAATAATATTTTTTTTGTTTTTTTCAATAAAAATATCGTCAACATTATTATCAACAATCAATTTATATTCATAGCTATCTAAAATAAACCTATCAGCAATTTTTGATGTAAAAAATATTCCCTCACCAGTATGACTACTTGGAATTGTTGTTGTTTTACCTTTTAATATGTCTTGGATTGCCTCTATTTGATTTTGAAGTTTCCTCTTTTTCATAACATTATTAAAAACACCATTTCCAAAATCGTGAATATTAAAAATCAATTTTTTATTATCCAATACAACTTCTATATTTATTTTTTTTGACTTTGAGTGCTCTATGGCATTATTAAGCATTTCAGAAAAAGCAAAATCAAATATACGTTTTATATTTTCTTTTAGGTTGACAAGGACTGGCAACTCTTTCTTTATATCTTGCAGAACAATGTGCTCTTCTAAATTAGCATTCCTCAAAAACTTTTTTATACTTATATTTTGTAAATACTTGCCTG
>JAEHGL010000102.1 GCA_019248485.1 Candidatus Komeilibacteria bacterium S5_K13
TATCAGACCATAAAAATCTTCCTTCTGTAGTAGTTACATCTGAATAAATAGATGTTGTAACCGCTCCAGCTGCCGCATTTGTTCCACCGATTCTTGTTGAGAATGATGTATCAGAAGCTGAGCCCGTGATATCACCTTTAAGTTCATATACTTGAGATGTTCCCTTGGTTATTGTTTGCTCGTTTGTTGCGATAAACGTAATTATCTTTGTTGCTGGAGTTAAATCTAGGGTATCTGCCGTAAATAACTTAGTTGAGCTACCTTCCTTATAAAGGTTAATTGTATTATCAGTTACTGAAACACCTGTTGAAGATGTATATGAGAATACAATTTTTTGCCATGATATATCATTTGTAGCATCGGCTGCTATTTTAAATTTAGACAATACTTGTGTTCCATCTGTAAGCAATGTTGATGGAAGAGCGACTATAGTAATTGTAGGTCTTGTGGCTCTTAGTATCATTGTACTTCCAGTCATAGCACTTGCTGTTCCAGTTGCATACAAACTTGTTCCTGATGTTTTTCCAAGAATAGTAAATATTGATGGAGTTGTATTTGCACTTAAATCTGGAACTGTC
>JAEHGL010000103.1 GCA_019248485.1 Candidatus Komeilibacteria bacterium S5_K13
GTATAAAAAATATATTATCTGTAATTTATCATTATATTATAAAAATAAATACCATCTACTCCATATTATTATTTTTATCAATTTTATATATAATCATAAAGAAAAACACCAAGAAGATAAAAATATATTTCATATCTTGGGCAATTATCTCAAGTATATTATTTATCTATTATGCAAGCTGGCAAATTATGGACAATACCACGGGCACAGCAACCATAGGAAATTCTTATAGCAGATATTTACTTTCTTTCTTTATTTTTTCTATGCCTCTTTTAGCAAATTTGCTAATCAATTTCACTAAATCTAAAAAAATGCTTGCTACATCAATATTAAGCTTTGTTTTAGCAGTGTTCATGATGAGCTCATATAATATCGTAATGAGAACTCCTGGGGATGGATTAATAGATGTGTCAAAAACAATAACCAGCTATCAAGCACTCAATATTAAAATACAAGAAAATACAAAAACAAATTCAATCATCATAACAGACAAATCTGACAAATTTATTTTCCCATATAGAAATGTTTTATATATTGGAAATAAAAATATAAACTCTTATGATATGTCAAAATTTA
>JAEHGL010000104.1 GCA_019248485.1 Candidatus Komeilibacteria bacterium S5_K13
CATTATAATTAACTGTGTTTTTAAATATATCAAATGTTTTATACGATGTAATCTTCCTAAGGGTGGGGGGTAACCAACTTTTTCTTAACAAACTTTTCTATATAATTTATCACATCATCCTTTGCCTCTATAGGGCTCTGTGCTACCCATTTTGCCATATTATACAAAACCTTATTATCTACAATTAACCATTTCTTATTTATAAAAAGAAACACCAGAAGAGTTGCAACAGCAATTCTTTTATTTCCATTTTGAAAAGGATGATTTTTAATCATAAGATAAAACAATACTGACGCTTTTCCTATAAATCCCTTGTACAAAAACTTTTTATCAAACCTCTGAAATGGGGTTGCTATACAACTCTCCAGAGAATTCTTGTATCTTGTTTCAAACTCAGGAATAGGCTCATCCCAGCTCATGGTTTTCTTTGCCATAAAATGAGCAAGATATCTAATATTTTCTATTGTAATAATATTTATTCTTGGCATACCTATTCTTTTCCTAATAATTCAATTGTTTCTCTATAGTCTTTTAAAACTTTAGAAACACCTTTTTCTATTTCAATTTTTGTTT
>JAEHGL010000105.1 GCA_019248485.1 Candidatus Komeilibacteria bacterium S5_K13
GCTTAATTTTTTGCCAGCACAATGGACAGACTTTATCTACGCCGTTATATCTGAAGAGTTTGGTTTTTTTGGTTCGTCTATTGTAATCGCTCTAATATTAATTTTTCTTCTTAGAATAGTTCACTTAATAAAAAATAGCAACGATAATTTTGCAATATTTTTATGTCTTGGATTCTTGATAATGTTTTTTACTCAAGCACTTATGAATATTGGAATGAATGTGGGAATGGCACCTGTTATTGGAGTTCCGCTTCCTTTTGTTAGCTATGGTGGAAGTTCTCTTATTATGAGTTTTATTGCTATTGGGATATTAGAGAGTATTGTGATACATAAGGTAGAATATTAATAGAATAATAGTTTAATTGGTTAATAGGATAACGGGGATGAGGGGTGAGGGATAAAAAGAACAAATAAAAAACCCGGGATTGTTCCGGGTTTATTTGTTGTTACGCACATATTTGGATTGCACCCAAATATAAGTTATTAATCCACTAAGAATTAATGTAATCTGGATTATTTTTTTCATTATTTC
>JAEHGL010000106.1 GCA_019248485.1 Candidatus Komeilibacteria bacterium S5_K13
AACTAAAAATCTAATACAAAAATCAGTCTTCGAGCGGAATAAAATAGAGTCGAGAAGCTAATGCGGAGACTAAAAAATCAGGTTCTCGAGGCTTCGACTGAGCTTAGCCGAAGTCCAGGCTTGAACACTAATTTTTAAAAAACGCCTGTTATATTATTTATCTGCGAGTTTATAAAAATTACCGACATTTCAAATCTAGCTATTCTTCACTTGTTTTTGGCTTATCAATAAGCTCTGGCTCTATTTTTGTTTCCTTGCCTGTAATTTTTACAACATCTTTATCAATTTTTCCAAATTCTTTATAAGCACTATTATACATATTTACAGTTGTGCCAAGATTATTTCCTAGCTTTTTCAAATACTCTTCATAGCTTATTATATGGTTTTGCAAATTTGAAACATGTTTCAAGATATCTTTTACAGACTCTTCTATCTTAAGAGCTCTTAAACCTTGCATAACTGTTTGTAAATATGCCAAAAATGTAGTAGGAGAAACAATGATTACTTTTCTTTCGCGAAATGCAT
>JAEHGL010000107.1 GCA_019248485.1 Candidatus Komeilibacteria bacterium S5_K13
TTGTCAAAACTTTTTCTAGGTTCTGGTATAGCGACCTTAAATACATCAATCTCAAGATTAAAATATTTTGCATAGAATTCTTGCCATTCTCTGAGCTTAATATCTATAAAAACAGATACCACTCTCTTTGCAATTGATTCGCCACTTGGTGATCGTAACAAATCCAACATCCAGGGTTTCATTCCTACGTTTTCCAAAACGTTTATGCTTGCTTCAAATTCGCCCCTTGACATATTAAGCAAGCTACCAGTATTTAGATTTTTCATTTTGTACCTCCCAGTACATTCTTTTTTTACCTTTACTAGTGACAATTAATTTGCCCAGCATTTAGTAATGTATTTTTCTTATCATTTATAAGTTTATCTGTCAAACTTTGCTTATTTATCCTTAGCCTTTCGACTCTTACCACAAACAAAAAAAGAGCTTAATCCTCTTTCAACTAAATGCTAAACCCCAAATACTATCTCACAATTACTACCATTGGACTCAATATATTATAAAGTGTGTAAAAAATCGCTAAACCA
>JAEHGL010000011.1 GCA_019248485.1 Candidatus Komeilibacteria bacterium S5_K13
GTTTATGAGATCATAGAAAATGGACAAGTTTTGGCAGAAATAAAGATTAAGTCAGAGTTCATATCTATTAGCATGAATCAAGAAAAGTTCGATAAGCTAGTAATAGACATAGATAGTGCAATAAATAAAATAGAAGAAAAGAATAATATAAAAAAGCTAAATAATGTCAAGAATCCATTTTATTGATAAACTTCTCTAAATGTATTAGATTTAATAGGTAAGAATTAATTTATTCACGTTGTGGAACAAAAAAATTATGAAAATAAGTTGGTATGGACACTCATGTTTTAAAATTAAGTGCAAAGAAACGGATCTTATAATAGATCCATATTCAGATTCAATAGGTATTAAAATGCCCAAAATAAAGGCGGACGCTGTTTTAATAACTCATAATCATGATGATCACAACAATATTAATGCCGTTAGCGGAGATCCTGTTATTATAAATGGCCCGGGAGAATATGAATTAAAAGGAGTTTTTATATATGGTAAGCGCGCATATCATGACGATAAAAATGGAGAAGAAAAGGGTGCGATAACAATGTATTTAATAGAGGACGAAGGTGTTAAATTAGCTCATTTGGGAGATTTGGGTCAAAAAAAATTGACAGATGATCAATTAGAATTCTTGGATGATGTTGATATACTACTAGTCCCTGTTGGCGGACCATATTCGCTTAAATCAGCTGACGCAATAAATGTTATAAATGAAATTGAGCCTCGCGTTGTTATACCAATGCATTACAAAATAGATGGTGTTAATATTGATTTAGAGAGTGTAGACAAATTTATTAAAGAAATAGGTTTGACTCCAGAAAAAATGGATGAATTTAAAGCTAGCAAGGATTCATTTTCAGCAGATGAGTTAAAATTGATTATTTTAAATAAGCAATAATATGCAAAAGAATATTCAATTAAAGGCATTAGTATTTATATTTTTTGTGATAATTTTGGGATTGTGGTTTTATGTTAATGGAAAATTGGATAACTTTAATTTTTCACTTGGCTCTGATATAACGAATATAAAAAGCCAAATAGGCAAATCTGTTTCTAGTATGGGGCCTGATTCAAAAGCACCACAGCTTAGTGAGAGCATAGAGGCTGTAAAAAATATTTTAAAACAAGAAGACCCAGCAACATCAACAGATAATGTTAGCGCTGATATAGCTAAGACAGTGATTGATAAAATAAATAATTCAAGCACAACGGAAGAGGTGTCTATTAATTATAGGTATGATCCGTGGAAAATAGATTTTACATATTTATCAGGCGCTAAAAAAATAATAGATGAGAAAAATCAAATTATATCTTTGATTTATGGAGATGAATCAAGTGCCTATGTTTATCGTAAAGAATTAAATGAAAAAAATTTTGGAGAGTGGCTTGCAAAGAATTTTGATTTAGAAGAATTAGATAAGGAAAATATAGGCAATTTAGTTTTTTGGGTAAGGGCCTATGAGGGGTCTGGATATAAATCTAAAGCATATTATATAAATTATGAAACAAGCATATTTATAATAACTATAAATTACAAACAAGACGCTGACTCAAATAAATTAATGAATATTGTTAATTCTTTTAAAATAATTAAATAAACCATAAATTAAAATTATGGAGAACGATTTTCAAAAAGATAAAATAGATGATGTCTTTTCTGATCTAGACAATAAAGAAGATGTGTCACATGGTGCAAAAATGAATTATGAGTCAGAAATGATTCAGGGAGATCTTATTGTAGAAAAACAAGAAGATGCTAAGAAATCAAATGTAGGATTTTTTGTTATTCTAGGTATTATTATTGTTTTCGGGGCTTTAGCAATCTTTCTTATTTTAAAGTAGGATCAATAGAGCTTCAAGCTTCTCTTGGGAGTTATACATTTTTAGATTATGAGACGGTATTTTCCGTTTCTTTAATTCTTGACTAATGACAAAATAATTGTTATATTAGAGCGTAGTTAATAAACATTTAGAAAAAGATATGCCAAAACGAACATTTCAACCAAAAAAGATAAAGAGAGCAAAAAGACATGGTTTTATGCAAAGAATGTCTAGCGTTGGAGGTAAACGCGTGTTGTCTCAAAGACGTGCAAAAGGAAGAAAAAAAATTAGCGCTTAAATTTATGCTTGCTAAAGAATTTAGAATAAAATTCAAAAAGGATTTTGATAACATATTAAAGTCAAGAAATAAATTTTTTAGCAATAATTTTAGCCTAAGATTTTCTCAAAACAATCAAGATGTAAGTAAATTTTCTATAGTCGTTTCTGCAAAGATTTCAAAAAAAGCAGTAATAAGAAATCAACTTAGAAGAAGAATTTTTGAAATTTTAAGACTAGAAATGTCAAATATAAAGCCAGGATATAGTGTAATGATATTTCCAAAATTAGGTGCTCTTTTATTAGATTATCAAACATTAGAACAAGAAATATTTTATCTATTAAATAAGTCTAGATTACTTAAAAATGAAACCCGCTAGATAATATATTTAACGAGTTTAATAAGATTTTATATGGTTAATAATAAAATAATATCTAACGGATTGAAAAAGATGCTTTTGAAAATAATAAGAATTTATCAAAAAACCATATCTCCTGATTATGGATTTTTTGCATATAAGCATCCAGCAGGACATTGTAGGTATTATCCAAGTTGTTCAGAATATGGATATCAGGCAATATCAAAGTACGGCGCTATAAAAGGTTTGTTTATGATTCTTAAGCGAATTTTAAGGTGTAATCCATTCTCTAGGGGTGGATATGATCCGGTAAAATAATTTACAATTTTCAATTGATTTGCTATTTGTATATTTATGAACTTTAATAGTAAATTTATAAATAATAAATCAATAGTAAAATAAAAAATAATAAATAACAAATAAAAGTATGGGTAATTTATTTCACGTAGTTTTGTATCAGCCATTATTTAATCTTTTAATATTTTTTTATAATCTTATTCCAGATATTGGAGTTTCTATTATAATTATTACTTTGATAGTAAAAATAATCTTATTTCCACTTTCTAGAAAAGCTGCAAAGTCTCAAAGAGCCTTGCAACTTATGCAACCAAAAATAGAAGCACTTAAAGAAAAATATAAAGATGAAAAAGAAAAGTTAGCAAAAGAAACGATGCTTCTTTATAAAAATGAAAAGATAAATCCATTTGCATCATGCTTGCCACTTTTAATACAGTTTCCAATTATCATTGCGGTCTATAAGGTCTTTATGAGTGGACTTAAGGTGAATGATTTTCAGGAGTTATATGGTTTTGTTGCAAATCCAGGAGCAATAAATACAACAATGTTTGGTATTGGCTGGCTTAATTTATCAGAACCATTAATATTTCTTGGAGTGCTTGCTGGTTTAGCACAGTTTTGGCAAAGCAGAATATTAATGTCAAAAACAAAATTACACAAAATAAACGATGTTAAAAAAGAACCTGGGATTCCAGAAATGATGAATAAGCAAATGATGTATATGATGCCTGTTATTACAATTGTAATTAGTGCGTCACTTCCTGGTGGATTAGCTCTATATTGGCTTGTAATGACTTTATTTAGCGTATTCGAGCAATATATAGCAAATAAGTCACTTGATAAGAAGAGTGTTAATATTGTGCCAGAGGTGATTGATATTAAATAGTCTCATAAAATTTATTATTATGTGCGCATTTCTGTAGAGACGTAGCGATGCTACGTCTCTGTATTTTTATGAATAAAAATTTGGATTTGATAATCCAACAGAAATGCGCTGTAAATATGGTTTTATTATAAAAACTCCTTTAAATAAGGAGCTTGCTTCTAAAAACTAAATACTAATCACTAAATCCTATTTTTAGAACTTTCTATTTCCGCCAACTATTATGTTTAATTTATTTTTTGATAAGTCTATTTTGACAGGGGTATTTATTGTTTGGAAGTCATCAAAAACAATTGGAATTGAATCGTCTTCAGATGTAATACTTATTGTTTTGGATCTAAGTAGGCTGTGTTGAGATTTTTTAGAAAAAAGTTTCCCAGGCTTTTCTATGCAGATTTCAAGTTTTTCATCTTTTGGATCTGATATGCAAAGTGGATTATTGTTTTCTAGATTTATATTTTTTATATTTATTTTATCTCCCTTTTCAATTATTACTTTAAAAGCGTCTATCTTAATTATTGTGTTTTTGTGACTTACAAAATTTAATTCGCGAATAAATATTCTTTGATTTATTTCCCAAACATCTATTTGCTCTATTATTCTTCCACTTACAACATTGCAGGCAATCTCACCACTTGGGATACCAAAGTAATTTGCAAGCTCACTTTTGGAGTCTATTGGGATATATCCAAATGTGATGTTTTGATTTAGCGAGGATTCTATTACGTGACTAAGCGTTTTATCATTACCAACAATTACTGCGGTGTGGGCGCCTTTTTTTATTTCTTCTTTTATGAAATTGCCAACATTTTTGAGTAGGTTTAGTTGGTATATTTTTCCCTTGATATCAAGATCGGTTGTTCGATTTTCTATTGCGTTAAGAAGATTTTTATATTTTTTTTCTTTTAAACAAGAATCGTATATATATAAGTACATAGATTAAGTTATAAGCAGGTTATAAGGTTTTCGCTAGAAGCGCTTTGTCTTTGGCAGAAAAAACTGAAAAGTTAAAAGTATAGAAGTGGTTATTCTAACTCTTCCTTTTTTTCATTTCTTGCCTTTGTATTGATTTGCATTTGTTTGTCTCCTAGTCCGCCAATTTTTACATTTCCGTTTATTTCACATCCAGATTCAACAGCTATTGATTGAGCTTTAATATCGCCTTTTATAAAAGCAGTTCTTGCTATATCAAGAGATTCTTCAACATTGATATTTCCAGATATTTTTCCAGATATAAATGCGCTTTTTGCAGTTATATTAGCGTTTATTTCAGCATTTTCTCCCACTAATACATGACCGTCGGTTGAAAAAGATCCATTTAATTTACCTTCTACAACAACATTTCCGTGACCATTAAAATCCCCCTCTAATATTACAGATTCACCTATAATTGTTTCGGTATCTTTTATGTTATGCATATCTTCTTTTTTAAACATAGTTTTTGGTGTTTAGTATTTAGCAAATTAGATTACTACCATAATTTTAAGGGTTAATTTGGGTCATGTCAACATTGACCCACCCACTCTTAAATTGTGTGATATATAATGATGTTTGGGTCAATTTAAAATAAAAACAGAGATGATTTAAGGGGCATCTCTGTTTAATATGGGTTGATCAATGTGGTTTAAGCTATTCTTCTGTTGTGTGATTTTCTGATTCTGTTGCTTCTTCAGTAACATTTTCATTTTCATCAAACTTTTCCTCAGAAGATTTATCAAAAAATCCCTCTGCGCCTTCGATATCTATTTTCCAGCCAGTAAGTTTTGCTGCAAGTTTTACATTTTGCCCTTCGCGACCTATTGCAAGGGATAACTGATCTTCTTCAACTTTTACAATTGCAGTTTGTTCTTCCTTGTTTAATTCAATATTTATTACTTTTGCAGGAGAAAGAGCATTTTTGATAAATGTTGGAATGTCTTTGTTCCATTCTATGATGTCTATTTTTTCTCCTCCGAGCTCTCCAATAATTGTTTGAACTCTAGATCCTTTTTGACCTACACAAGAACCAACAGGATCAATATTTTCTTGATTGCTTGATACAGCAATCTTTGTTCTAAATCCAGGGTCACGGGCAATTGCCTTTATCTCAACAATTCCATTTGCAATTTCAGGAACTTCTAGACTAAATATTTTATTGATTATTTCAGGGTGCGCGCGTGAGACAACGATTCTGGGGCCACGAGGAGTGAGTTCTGTTTTTAGAATCATTACTTTTAGCCTTGCGCCAACTGAATAATTATCAGTTCTTACCTGCTCTTCTGGTGGAAGTATTCCAACAGTTCTGTTTAAGTCAACTAATACATTTGGGCCTTCACGGCGCTGAACAGTAGTATTTATTACTTCGCCTTCTTTTTGTTTGAAGTCGCTTAAAATCATTTCTCGCTCCGCTTCTCTAATTTTTTGAATGATAACTTGTTTTGCTGTTTGAGCGGCTATTCTTCCAAAATCGCTAGGAATTTCAAGAGGGGTGATTAGCTCTTCTCCAAGTTTAATTTTTTTGTTAATAATTTTTGCATCAGATAACATTATTTCCGTTTTTGGATTAAATCTTTTTGCGTCTTCTGGCATTTCTTCGCCCTCTTTTAGAGACTCTTTGATCGTGTTGTATTCTTCTAATTCCTTTTCTACATCGCGATCTTCTACGACAAGTTTTATATCATGAATTTCAACATCACCATTATCAATATTGAATTTAACTTTAAGATTCTGGTTTTTGTCACCAAAGTCTTTTCTGTATGCTGCTGCTAAAGCTGCTTCTATACCTTCAATAACAGCTTCAATTGAAATATTTTTTTCTTCACAAATTGTTTGTATAGCCTGTTTTATTTCTTCGATATTTGGGAACATGGGGTTAGTGGGTTAATAGGATTGGTGGGGTTAGCGAGTCGGGAGATTCCTAGCCTTCTAACCATCTATCTTTTTAACCATTAGTAATTAAAATTTAAAAAAACTAGTATAATGATGTATACTAGGATAATATTATACTAGCATAAATATTTTTATTAGTCAATAAATTTTCTATGAAATCAATAAAAACCTCAAAAAACAAGTATTTATTGCCAATCGAATCTGAAATAGATCTTCATGGAATGACAAGGTCAGAGGCTTTGCAAGAGGTTATGCACTTTTTAAAAGAATGTGTTTCAGACCATAATCACAAAGTAAGAATTATTACTGGTCGTGGACTTCACTCAATAAACAATGAAGGGGTATTAAAAAGTTATATAGAAAATTATCTTAGTGATCATGGATATAAATTTTCAAATGCAAAGATAAATGAAGGTGGAGGGGGCGCTTTGATTGTTCTGTTAGATTAAAATAATTATCTAGATTTTTTAAAGCCCAAAGAAATAATTATTATAAATATTTGAAGTAAAATATTTAAAGCTAGAATAGCGATTACACCAAGTAGAATTGCAGATAAAAACTGCGATTTAATAAAAAAAGATATTATTAGAATTGGCCAGATATTTTTCAAGTCTTGAAAAGATGGCCCTATCATTGCGCCAGTATTTAGTATCAGAAGAATAAATATATATGTTTGCCAGTGTAAAAAATTTAAGCTTTTTATAATGTTTAAAAGATGGGTTGGAATTTCATAAATATTATTTATTGTTTGAAACGCAACAAAATCATTGAGTAAAAGATGATTTATCAAAATTATAAACAATATTCCACCAGCAATAGGGGCGAGTGAAATAAGTGCTTGTCCTAGTATTGGAATTTTTGACTTTGTATGTGTAACATGAGGAGCTCTTGAAAAAACTGATATGTGTGTAACTTTTGCACCAGTTAAAACGCATAAAATGGCGTGCGAGAATTCATGAATAATTGCTCCAATATAATAAAGCCATCTGATAAAAAAAGAATTCAAAAATTTTCCATTTAGTAAATTGCTAAAATAGCCTAGCAATGTAATCGATATTATTAATATCCCAATGTTTATATTCATTTTTTGATGCTTTACTCTTAAAACTTAATTACTTCGCACTTAAATCTAAGTTGCTTGTTTTATAAGTAAATAATATAATGATATTAGTAAGTTAGCAAGTTTCCGCCAGAGGCGGATCAGCCTTAGGCTGAAGTGGTTAGAAAGTTAGTGAATTAGTTACTTAGCTTCGTAGTTCCATAGTTAAATACGTGATAATTTTTTCTGCGCAACTAAGTAACTAATAAGCCAACCTTGACATAAGTTAAAAATTTTAATAACCTAAATATACAATTTTATGTACGATAAACAGGCAGGAGGAAATCAACTTTTAAATCCTCAAGAAATACTTGAAAAAAAAGTTAAACTAGGCTATGGTTCTTACGTCGGAGCGCTTGGCTGTGGTCCAAAGGCATATTTTGCATTTCAGGCTGCAAGAATGGCGGGAGACAAGGGCTTGGTTTATGCAGTTGATATCCAAAAAGATATTCTTTCATCCGTAGAAAGTCATGCAAAAGCAAATGCTTTTGATAATGTAAGAACTGTTTGGAGCAATTTGGAAATATACGGAGCAACAAAAATTCCTGAAAGCTCACTTGATCTAAGCATGCTTGTAAATGTATTATTTCAGTCAACAAATATGCCTGAAATGATAAAAGAAGCCATTCGTCTTATCAAAAAAGGTGGAAAATTGCTTATCATTGACTGGAAAGATATTGGAACTCCAATAGGTCCAAGCGGTGAAAAAAGAGTAAATCCTGAAAAAATCAAAGAATATGCAGATATTTTTGGAATGAAATTGGAACAAGAATTTGAAGCAGGGCAATACCACTTTGGCCAAATATTTATAAAGAATTAAAGAGTTAATAACAACAATGAACGCACAAATAATTTTTCAGTATTTTTTTGACGCTTACCCACCAGCTATAAAGAGTGGAACTTTTTATGGACTTATTGTTTTGTCTGTGCTTTTTATTGTGATTGGCACATTACTTAAAGACTATTTGATAAAGAAACCAGAGTTTAGAAAAAAGATTGATAGATATCAGAAAGTATTAATTATAAAAATTTCAGATATCGTTGTAACTTTGGGCATAATAAACATTTTCTTTGTGTTTTTTAGAAAACTCAGAGTGCCATATTTTCAAATGAGATTTATTTTGTTTTTGTGGTTTATATTTGTTGCTGTTTGGATAATAAATGCATTGCAACATTATATTGTTGATGTTCCAAAGCTTCGCGAACAAGATGAAAAGAGAAAGAAGTATGAGCAGTATATTAGTTAGTAGATTAGTAGGGTTAGGTGGTTAGCCGGGTCATACGACCCGATTAGCATGGTTAGAAAGGTGGTATTATTTGAGAAAAATTTTACAATAGAATAATAAAGGGCCGTGAGGCTTTTTTTGTTGGGATGAATAGGGATAAAGAGCGTGGGATTTGGTGATGTAAAGAATGGTTTTCTTGTCTTAATGATAAAAGTGATCCTCTGTGTCATTCCCGCGTAGGCGGGAATCCAGTTGCCCTGCAATTATCTTATTTATAGATTCCCGTTTGCACGGGAATGACAAGAAAACCAAAGGTTAATTAAAATATTATGAACAAGTATCAAATTGGAAAGTTTGGTCAGGACATTGTTGAGAAGAAATTTATCTCAGATGGTTTTGAAATTCTAGATAAAAACAAAAAATATAATATTGGAGAGCTAGATCTTGTTTGCAAATATGAGGATAAGATATTTTTCATTGAAGTAAAAACGAGGACAAACACTGTTTACGGTGAAATTGAAAATTCTATCTCAAATTACAAATTAAAAAGTCTTGAATCAGCAATAGCTAGATATTTAGAAGAGAAAAATATTGATAATGATTATTCTCTTGTTTTCGCGTTCGTGTTTATTGATAGGGAAAATAAGAAAGCGAGGATAAAGTTATTGGAGTATTAGTTTATGAAAAATAAAAAAGCCACTGTTTTTTCGCAGTGGCTTAATAACCCTTTTCCGCACTGGATTGTACGGGCCGGTAACCTTATTTGTTTAGAAGAGTTATAAATTCTTTTGCTTTCTTTTTGAATATATCTTTGAATTCTTTTGGTGGAGATATTTTAACAATCAAAGATATAAAATCGCTAGAGTTCATGCCAGAAAAGATTTCAGAGATTCTGTTTTCCACCAGTTCAGGACTGCGACGTGAAGACTCTTCCCAGTATAGGATTAAAGTGGAGATATCATTTATCTCTTTCAGGTTATCGATTAGCAATTGAGTGATGAGCTCTTCAAATAATTCTGCATTGCAGTATTCCCACGTGTCTTTGTAAGAAATTAAATCTTCAAGATCTTGAAAAGCGAATTTCGTTTCTTTGATAATTTCAATTGCCCTTGATGAGATGTTGCAGTTCATTTGGTGGCAATAACGAAGATTGTCATACATTTTTTTGAGCAACTTTAAATTCGACATACTAGAAAGAATTTGCCAAGCGTGATGGCTAGCAGCTTCTTCTACATAAGGAAAGTCCTGGAGATGTCTGGCTTCATCACAGATTTTTGCAAGAGTCTTGAGATCAGATACACTTGTCATATGTGAAAATAAGCACTCTACTTTTTCGTGAATCATTTTTCTTTGTTCAGAGTCGCGTGAAGAATTTACCCACAAGATTTCTATATCATTTATGTTAGAAATAGAAATATTGGATAATGTTTTTTTGATTAGCTCAGTCATCCTCTGTTCAGCTTCAGGAGAGCTGCGTACGATTTTCCTCCATTTTACGAGTTCATTCACATCAGCTTCTAAAATAATATTTGACTTGAGTTCGGATATTTTTCTTCTGATAAGAGTATCTACAGCCCCATATTGATATTCGCTTACAAGTTGAATTAGTTCTTCCGCATTAGTTTCCTGGCAAAGGATTTCGGTAGCCCTTCTCTTAAGAGCAGATTGTAATTTAGGAATTTTGTTTTCTCTATCGCGGTCGTATCTAAGAAGAGTATATAAGCTATCAGTTTTTTCAACAATGGCTAACATGCATTTTTTGATTCTTTCTGGCTCAGAAGAATTTTCGAACATATCATAGACCTTATGAAAATCCAAATCCTCAATGGGAGGATCTATTTTCCTCAAAAAGTTTTCAAGAATTTCTTGGTCTGTTATCAGCTTTTGTGAAATTGATTCTTCGGAAGTTACAGGCATTGCTTCTTCGAACTCTTCTTTTGCTTTTGGGAAAAGTCTTTTAAAAAACTTTTTCATTTTATCCTCCTTAAAGTTTCATCTTTGATAATTTTTCTTGAATTTGCTTTTGTATTGCAGAATCCAAAAATTGTTTGAATTCGGGTTCGCGCAATTTTTGCAACTCACTATATGTGCTTGCATATTGAAGCATTTTTTGGAAAGAGATTTTCATATTTGAAGAATCTCTTTCCGTTTTGCTCAGTTGGAATCCTTGCAGAGCTTCATCATAAGTCTTTGTAGATTCTATGACGCTTTTCAATAAGGTTTCATTTTTGGAATCATTGAACTGTTTTTTTAAATCTACGAAATTAGACGGAGTTTCCTTATTGCTTGCTTTGTTAAGTTGTTCAATCTGTTTAGATAGTTTTTGGATTTCTTCGGATTGTGTATTAAAGAGGCCGGTTATTCCAAAAATATACATAAAGAATATCATGATTATTACCCCGAAAACTAATATACATAGATTCCAAAAAGTGGAGTCAATATTTTTCTTAGTCGCCACGAACCATTCGATTAACTCATTGTATTGTTTTTCGTCCATTTTATCCTCCCAGATAAATTTATTTTTATTTGTTGTCAAAGAGCGTTTATCACTCACAACCTAATCATACACTATTGTCAAGTATATTCAACGAGTGTCAAATATAGGCATTAAGTAAATGTCTGTATTTATAATTTAAGTGCCATTATTACTTGATATAATGTATTATTTATGATATACTAAATAATAGTCGTATTATTACGACTATATACTAAAATTAAGTATAAAAATATGAGTATTGGTATAAAAAATGTGCTTTTGAAACTTGGAATAGAAGATAAAAAAGCAGAAATATATTTATCTTGCCTTGAAAAAGGGGGTGCAACTGCATATTCTATAGCAAAAAAAGTCGGATTAAAACGTCCAACAGCATATGACATATTATATTCCCTTCAGAAAGAGGGACTTGTTTACATTGCTATAAAGGATAAAAAGAAGCTTTTTTACCCAGCTGATCCTGAGGTTTTGATGAGAAAAATCAAAGAAAAAGAAAAAGATTTGAGTATCGCAATGCCAATGTTACAAAATTTATACAATTCTCCCAAGGCAAAGCCGAACATAATGTATTTTGAGGGTATTGAGGGAATAAAACAAATGTATGAAGATGGTTTAAAAATTCTAAAAAAAGGAGATGAAATACTTTCTTATGGTGGTGAAGATATGGTTAAGTATTTACCAAAATATAGTGAGTATTATGTAGACGAAAGAGTTAGAAAAGGAATCTCCGTAAGGGGAATATATAAACAAGCTTCAGAGTATGAAAATTATGTAAAAAAAAGCAAAGAACAATTAAGAGAAATTCGTCTTGTTGATGAGAGACTATTTGACGTTCAAAATGAAGTTTTGATTTATAAAAACAAAGTTGCAATAACTAGCTTTGGAAAAGAAATGTTTGGAATGATTATTGAGTCACGTGAAATTTATAACTCACAAAAAGCAATATTTGAGCTTGCATGGCGTGGCGCAGAGGTGATTAATAGACTGAAATAGTTGATTAATTATTGGCCATAAAAACCCTATTTTGACTATATTGACTTTTATTCTAGATGTAATAAAGTAAACACACTGAATTTATATTTGTTATATCCCATGAAATGTTATTTATCTCACGGGATGAAAATAAAACTAAAAATTAAAAGAATAACAATGCTGAAAAAAACATTTTTGTTGATGTCAATATTCACCATTTTTTTATTTGTGTCATCTCCAGTAAAAGCTCAATCGGTTGACATGAATGAGGAATATGGTAAAACTTGTACACTTCGAAAGTGCGAGGTGCCCATACCAACATTAATTGCCCCAGATAAGGCTAGCTTTAGTGGAAAAAAGGACATATATCTTACTGGGCTTACGTGGAATAATACAAAAATTCAAGTTTATTTAGATGCGCAGTATCAGGGCGAAGCGGTTGTTCAAAAAGACGATAGTGATATAGGAAATTTTTATTACAAATTAAATGCCAATACCGTTGATAAGGGTAGTCATAGGTGGTCTGTTATCGCAACAAGTGGGTATTCAAGAAGCTTTGTATCAAAAGAAAACACGTTTTATGTATCAAGTAATACGGTAAAACCAGTTTTACCAAAAAGTGAAGAAAAACACGTAGAATCTATTAAAAATAATATCAAAGTATTAGAAAATGCAAGCTCTACTACGTCAAGTACAGAGATTATTATAGAGCCAGTAAGTACAACAACAAATGATTTAGAAATTGGCAAAGAAGCAACAAGCACAGATCAAGCCTCAACAAGTACGGAAAGTATTCTTCAGCCAGAGAACATAGCTACAACAACAGAGGTCATTATAGTAGAACCAGTTCAGGAGCTTATAAAAGAAAAGACTGAAAATGTTGTAAATATAGAAACAACAAAAGAAACGCCAGAAACTCATGTAAATGGCGATAGCACAGAAAAAACAAGTGCTATTAAAGAAAATAAAGACGGTGTAGTTATTAGTAGTGTAGAGTCTCCTAGAGGGGTAAGTGTTTATGAGAAAAGCGAAAGCGATGTTGATATTAATGTCGCAAAGAATAGTGAAGGAAAAAGTCTTGTCGTGGATAACAATTATAAACCATCTGAAAGTCAACCAAGCATTGAATCAGAAAAAAAGGAAAGTGGTATTGCAGAAACATTACAAAATGCAAAAGTGAGCGGTTCATTTTTGGATAAAGTAAAAGAAGAGTTAGGATTTAATTCAGAAATAGAAAAACAAAAGAAAAATAGGATTATAGGAATCTCAATTTTGTCCTTTGTCGTAGTGCTTTATGTAATAGTATCTATTGTAAGAAAAAAGGATAAAAAATAAGCAAGTTTATGAAGTTTTTAGATCAGTCCCGTTTATTGGGGCTGATTTTATTTCTAATAAAATATAAATTATTATTGAAATAGTAATGTATGCATCAGCAAGATTGAAAACTGGAAAGTTCCATATTTTTATAAAATCTATTACCCCACCATATAGAAGCCTGTCTATCAGATTACTCATTGCACCAATTATTATAAGTGAGAATAAAAAGCTTTTTATATATTCTTTTTGTTGTATTTTTTTAATGGCGATATATATAAGAAAAAATATTATAATTAATGTTGTGCTTAGTATCATAAAATAAGGTATTTTTATGCTAAATGCAATCCCACTATTTATTTGATGCTCTAATCCAAAAAAATTAAAAAAATAAACCCCCTTTTTAGAGAGTTCATTTAAAGATATGTATTTTGTAATTCTATCTATTATAAATAAAGCTAGACACGAAAAATATGTAATAAATATTTTGAATTTTTCTTTTTGCATTATTATAATGTTTTTCTTTTGCAATCCATGCATTTGTTTGCTGTAGGGAAAGCTAGTAGTCTTTCTTCTGGAATTGTTTTACCACATTCTATACACTTTCCATAACTTCCCTTTTCAATTGCTTCAAGGGCCTCATTAATCTTTTCAAGAGACTTTTCAAGAGTTTTCTCTAAATAAAGATCACTTTCAAAGTCAGCTACTTCAGAAGCGTTCTCGTCTTCGTCGTCTCCGTAATCTGGAAATTGTGCATCATAATCATTTTCATGAGCAGAATTTTTGTTGGCAAAACTGTCTAATTCTTTGAGTATATTTTCTTTCTCTTTGAGTAAGACCTGTTTTAATTGCTCAGCTGTTTTTTTATTCATATTAATTGAACTATTTAATATTAAAAATTGATAAACAAATTATATTGTGTATATTAAATTATGTCAATAGGGCAATCCTGCTTTTTGAATTTTAGAAGTAGTATCAGTGGATATCTAAATGATTGGTATTTTAAATCGAAATTAATTGAGTCTTCATGAGACTTTATCTCATTATAATCATTTATTATTAAACCACTATTTCTTGCCGTGTTTATATAGGTTTCTAGGGGATAAAAATTGGATTGTATTTTGCCATTAGCAAATTCTCTATTTATTGAAAGATGTTGGTTGTATGATTTTTTGATAAGCATTTTTGGTTTAAGTCTTAATATTTTTCCTACGATAGATCTTTTCCACTCAGCTATTGGATATGAGTAATATGGGTTTGGTATTGTAATTATTAATTCGCCATCTTTTTTTAGCATTTGAGATATATTTAGAAATACTTTTTCTAGATTATTGGTGTCTTGAACTACCATATTCATTATAATACAATCAAAAAAGTTTTTTTCATAAGGAAGATTTTTTTCTAGATCCAATAGTCTTATGTCTATTTCTGAATTATTGTTTTTGGCAATTATTAGTAGTTCGCTAGAGTAATCACAGCCAAAAATTTCAGTTTCTGTGAGCTCGTTTTTTAATTTTTCAAGTAGCCAACCAGATCCACAACCAGCGTCTAGTATTTTTTTGGGTTTATTTAAAGTATTTTTTATATATTTAAACAATAGGCCTGTTTGTATTTTGCCATTTTTTGAATTTAAAAAGTTTATGTAATTATCTACCGCAATTTTGTCTTTGTAGGTTGGCATTATATTTTTTGAATATTTAAGTTAAGTATCATTTTATTATATTAACATTATAATTTTTGTGTGTAAATGATAAATTTTGAAACTAAAAACCCCCATCCTTTGTAAGGGATGGGGGTTGTCTCAAATCTAAAAGATTATAATACAGCTTCTTTTGCTGCTTTTGCTAATCTGAACTTTACAACTGTTTTTGCTGCAATTTTAATTTTTTCTCCAGTTGCTGGGTTAATTCCCATTCTTTCTTTTCTTTTTGCTTTTACCATTTTTCCGAATCCTGGAAGAACAAATTCTCCACTTGTTTTTACTTCTTTGTATGCTAGTTCAACAAGAGTGTCCATAAAGGATACTACATCCTTTTTGGATAGACCCGTTTTTTCTGCTAATACTGTCATTAGCTGTGACTTTGTCATCTTTGCCATCTTATTTTTTTAGTTAATTATTAACTTTGCCCAATGTTTATGAGCACTTTTATTATACCACTTTCTAATTATATGATAAATAGGGGTCTTTGTTAAGCGCAGGAAATATAAATGTGATTATTAAAGGGGTTTTTTAAATAATTTTGCTATTTTTTATATTTTAGTAGAGTATTAAATCTTTTTTCAAGCAATATATTGATAAAAGGCGTGTTCATTTCTATTCTTTTCTTGTTTTTTTCTTGATCATTTTCCCAGAGTATTTTGAGTTTATCAGAATTTACATCTTCAATAAAAGGGTCTTCCCAAGCCAACCAATCAACTTTTTTAGTTTTTATTTTAATACTATATAAATGAGCTAATAAAATCCATTCCGTACAGATATCATAATAATTTGAAACAGATTTATTCAATACATTTTTAGCTAGGTCAGATGATATTATAAACCCACAAGTTGCTAACTCTATTTCTCTGCCAAATAGTATTTTTCCTAATTTGTTGACCATTTGTTCTATTTTTTTATAATTTTTTGGATATGTTTTCCAAGCCTTTTCTGTTCTTTCATATAATGTTAAATTTCCGCTATCTTTAGTTATATCTTTTATGAATTGATTTTTTAGGCCTGTATTTAGAATAAATAATATTCTATCGATAAATCCGAAAAATATTTTATTGCAATTTTTAGAATTACTTGCTATGCGTAAGGCATTTCTGTAATGGTCACCTATGTTAGCATTTTTATTATTTTTATATACTATACATCCACTTTTTTCTAATATAGAGACAAAGGCTTTATTTTTAGAAATGGTCATTGGCGTAGCACTTATATATATCTTTGAAAATATTTGTTTTAATTCAGGGAGGGTTTTTTTAAAAAGGTCGTTGTATTTACCATCTGGATCGTGATATGGAAATGCCAAAATAGGGAGTATATTTGAATTATTTTTGCAGGTTATTGTTTTCATTGATTTTGCATTTAATATTAATAATATTAGCATTTTGAGATTTATGAGTAAATAAATCCAGTCATGCGACTGGATGTTATTTGTATCTTATAAAACAAAAAACAATCTATAAGAAGATTGTCTTAGTGGTCTCTCGACTTCCGCTCGAGACCACTCGATTAACGTAGATATATTAACGTTCGGTCGAAGACCACGAGTGAGTTCGAATGAAATGAGAACGAATCGAGTGGTCGGGGTGACAGGATTCGAACCTGCGACCTCATGCTCCCAAAGCACGCGCGCTAGCCAACTGCGCCACACCCCGTTTATGTTATGTTATCACTATATGTGTTTTAAATAAACATTTTACGGAAAGTGTGCTTTTATAGCCCCAGCCAGAGGCTGGTCCGCCTTTGGCGGAAACTGCGCCACACCCCGTAAATTATTTTTTTAATAGTTCATCTAAAAATTTTCTTCCTTGACCAGACTTTAGAAATTTCTCTCTTTTTATTGCTTCAGATTTAGTATAATATTTTTCAGAATAAATCATAGTAAATGGTCCATTTTGTTTTGTCCATTTATTACATCCAGAGTTATGTTCTTTTAGTCTTAAAAAAGTAGCTTTTCCAGTATGTCCTATATATCTTTTGTTATTTTTAAGACTTTTTAATACATATACATAATATAAATCACTTTTCATTTGTTTATATTATAGATTTTAATGCAAGCGTTATTTTTAGCCTCAGCCAGAGGCTGATCCGCCTTTGGCGGAAACTGCGCCACCCCCCGAATTTAATTTTGAATTATGAATGATGAATTTTGAATAAATTAGTAATTAATTAATTCAAAATTTATTCATCATTCTAAACTCATCATTCGAAATTGTATATTGGTGCCGAAGGGCAGAGTTGAACTGCCGACGCAAGGATTTTCAGTCCTTCGCTCTACCGCTGAGCTACTTCGGCGCGATAGTGATTTAACATAAAACATTTTAATTTATTGGCCCGCCAAGACGAAGCTTTAGCGAAGTCTGGTGGGCGTGCCAAGAATCGAACTTGGGACCTCAACATTATCAGTGTTGCGCTCTAACCAACTGAGCTACACGCCCAAACATTTTCAATTTGCTATTGGGCAATTTTGAAATTGATTTATTATTTATTATTGAGACACAGAAATTTATATATAAATAGATAACCAAATTGACAATAGTGGATCAATTGAAAATTGTAAATATCAAATTGAGAATTCACATGTACCCTATTAAAAAAAACAACTCCATTTAACAATAAATATAATACATTATTATTATTGCAAAATCAATGGAGTTAAATGGTACTGTCAGTAGTTGAACAATTAAATAGTGGTAGAAACTTCATCAGGTCATAAAGACCTGATTCGATAGATTGATCTCCTAAGAGGTCAAATACTCCTTAGAAAGGAGGTGATCCATCCACAGCTTCCGCTACGGATGCCTTGTTACGACTTCACCCCTATTGCCGATCCTACCTTATTCCACGTTTTAGTACGCAGCTTTCGGGTATTACCGACTCTCTTGGTGTGACGGGCGGTGTGTACAAAACCCGAGAACGTATTCAACGCACCGTTGCTGATATGCGTTTACTAGCGATTCCAGCTTCATGAAGTCGAGTTGCAGACTTCAATCCGAACTGAGACCGGTTTTGATGGGATTAGCTCCGTCTCGCGACTTAGCGACCCTTTGTACCGGCCATTGTAGCACGTGTGTAGCCCAAGGTGTAAGAGCCATGCTGATTTGACGTCATCCCCACCTTCCTCCCAGTTATCCTGGGCAGTTTTCTAATTAAATTTAAATTAGAATGAGGGTTGCGCTCGTTAAAGGACTTAACCCGACATCTCACGACACGAGCTGACGACAACCATGCAGCACCTGTTTTATAGCTCCTTGCGGCACTCTCGAGTTTCCCCGAGATTCTATAAATGTCAAACCTTGGTGAGGTTCCCTGCTTATCATCAAATTAAACCACATGCTCCACCGCTTGTGCGGGTTCCCGTCAATTCCTTTGAGTTTTAGTCTTGCGACCGTACTCCCCAGGCGGGGTACTTAATGTGTTAACTTATCTAAACAGCACTGGAAGGATCGATACTTCCAATGCTTAGTACCCATCGTTTACGGCGTGGACTACTGGGGTATCTAATCCCATTCGCTACCCACGCTTTCGTCTCTCAGTGTCAGAATCGTTTTAGTAAGCTGCCTTCGCATTCGGTGTTCTAGCTGATATCAATGCATATTACTACTACACCAGCCATTCCGCTTACCTCCCCCGATCTCTAGTTTATCAGTTTTTCAAACTCACTCTAAGTTGAGCTTAGAGTTTTAATTTGAAACTTGGTAAACGACCTACAGACTCTTTACGCCCAATAATTCCGGATAACGCTTGCAACCTTCGTATTACCGCTGCTGCTGGCACGAAGTTAGCAGTTGCTTATTCCTCAAGTAACGTCACTAATTCTTCCTTAAGAAAAGAAGTTTACAACCCGAGGGCCGTCTTCCTTCACGCGGTATTGCTTCGTCAGCCTTTCGGCCATTGCGAAAGATTCTTGACTGCAGCCTCCCGTAGGAGTCTGGACAGTGTCTCAGTTCCAGTGGGACGGGTCACGCTCTCACGCCCGTTACTCGTCATAGCCTTGGTAGTCCATTACACTACCAACAAGCTGATAAGCCATAGGCCTATCCTCAACCGATAAATCTTTACCAATCAAAACGTTTACACGTTTCAGTTGGACTATCAAGGATTGTCCCAGTTTTCACTGGGTTATACTTGAGTTGAGGGTAAGTTACCAATGTGTTACTCTCCCGTTTGCCTCGCATATCCGAAGATACACGATCGACTTGCATGCCTTAAACATACCGCCAGCGTTCATCCTGAGCCAGGATCAAACTCTCAAAAAATGGAATGTTTTTAATAAAAAACATACAAAAAATGATAAGAAGAAATTTCTACCACTATTCAATTGTCAAATTACTAACAGTGGTTATAATGTTATATTATTTTAAAAAATATGTCAAGAGGAAAAATAGACATCAACTATTAGTTATTGATGACGAGTTTTTTTGATAAAATTATTGATTTATTGAATCTTGTCTGAGCTATATATACTATATTTGACATAGAAAATTGCTCATGATATTTTTTATTATAGAGAATAAAGATTATAATAGGGGGATAAAATGAAAAAACAAAAAATCAAGATTCTTGTGATAGGAGATTTTCGCAATCAAGAAGATTTGTTTTCAATAAACCTTCTTGATCTTGAAAAAACGCAACTTTTTAATGTTCTGGAATTAGACGAGGCTACAAAAATTATTTT
Organism: Candidatus Komeilibacteria bacterium S5_K13; assembly: GCA_019248485.1. Classification (GTDB taxonomy): domain Bacteria; phylum Patescibacteriota; class Patescibacteriia; order UBA1558; family S5-K13; genus S5-K13. Next base: position 19,993 of record JAEHGL010000011.1, read on the forward strand.
TGACAATGTAGATATGGACATTATTATTATCTTGGAGTCAGCCTTTGAATATTTTGATGTTCCGTGGGATATTGAAGATTATGGTCATGAGAATTCGGAAAATGAGATTGATAATAAAGATGCTGGTGAAGAGCATATTGAATCCGCGCAAGAAGATGTTTTTGAAATCTATGTTGAATGCAATCTAGATGCTTTTATGTCAGAAGATGTGATTTTTAATGAACAAGAGATGAGGCATGTTTTGCCTAAATTTATAAACCTCATAAGATCTATTGGTTTTTCTGGTTTGATTTTAGCATCAACAAAATCATCGGATATTGCAGGTAAATTTATAAAGGCAGGATGTTCTCACTATATAACTTCTATATATGGAGTGCATACTCTAATAGATAAAGTATATTCACAAAAGAATAAAACCTTACCAGTATAATGCTGGCGAGGTTTTTTTAATTATCCTTTCCATTATACTCAACCCCGGGTTATGGTCTCAGATTGACAAATTTAACAGTTGTGATATACTTATTTTAAGGATTTTTGTATAAAATCCTCGTAATTTAACAAGTAACTGTAAAGAAATGCAAGACAAAGAATTTTTAGAAACACTTGTGAAGTATCTTGTTGACAAACCAGAAAAGGTTTCTGCTACAAGAGCTGTTGATGAAATGGGAGTCCTTTTGACTCTTGATGTAGATCCAAGCGATATGGGTCAAATCATTGGCAGAAGTGGAAATACAGCTAGAGCAATAAGAACATTGCTAAGAGTTGTAGGTGCAAAGAACAATGCTAGAGTTAATTTGAAAATCAATCAACCAGAAGGTACTGAAAGACCAGCTGGAAGAGAGAGAAGAGACGACCGTTTGAATGAAGAACACTCAAGCGACGTTGACGATTTGAAATTATAATCTCAATATAAAGACAAAACTCCGCTTCTAGCGGAGTTTTGTTATTTAGCTATTTATTATTTAGAAATTTTTTATTGATTTAATATTTGCTTATTTGCTATTTAAATATAAAAATAATAGAATAACTAAATAGTAATGTATTTACAATTTATCATTTAGCAATTTTCAATTGATTTTCAATTTAAAATTTTAAATTAAAAGTAGAAAATGATTTTTGATGTTATTACAATTTTTCCAAATATTCTAGACTCTTATTACAGCGAGAGTATTTTGGGTCGTGCAATAAAATCTGGGAAAATAAAAATTAATTATATTAATCTCCGTGATTTTACAAGCGATAAAAGAAAAACGGTTGATGATTGTCCCTATGGTGGAGGCGCTGGCATGATTTTGAAAATAGAGCCAATTGTAAGGGCGATAAAAACTATAAAGAAGTCTAAAAAAACAAAGATTATTTTGTTAGATCCAAAAGGAACAACATACAATCAAAAAATCGCTGAAGAATTTTCAAAATTAGATAAACTTGTTTTGATAAATGGATATTATGAAGGAGTGGATTCTCGTATCGAAAACTTTATTGATGAGAAAATCTCCCTCGGGAATTTTGTTCTTACAAATAGTGAACTTGCTGGAGCTATAATAATAGACTCCGTATCTCGTCTTATTCCAGGTGTGTTAGGAAATGAGGAGTCTTTGAAAGATGAATCACACAATGGTGATTGCCTTGAGTATCCACAATACACAAGACCCGAAATATTTAAGTATGGTAACAAAAAGTTTGAAGTGCCAAGCGTGCTATTGTCAGGAAATCATGGGGAGATAGAGAAATGGAAGAGCAATAACCAAGCTCCAAAAAACAAATAACAGATAACAGATAAGTTCCAAATAACAAATAACAAATAACAAATAAATTCCAAATTTCCCCCTCAGCTATGAGGTCTTCTCCTCGAGTCTGAGCAATGCTGAGCGAACGTAGTGAGTCGAAGTAGAGTCGAAGACGTGGCCGAATGGAAAATCCTAATGTCAAAATAAAAAATGCTCATTCGCGAGCATTTTTTGTATATTGCATAAATATTTATTTGATAATTTCGATCGAAGAAAGAATTTTTTTAATAATATTTATTTCAGTAGAAGATATTCCAAGTTTCTGAATTGAAAATGTTGGATAAGTAGAAAATTTTGTCCAAATTATAACGCCAGTATAATCATCTATCATACAACCCATATCATCATTACATGGAATGACCATTAAATAAGCAGTGCCCAATTCTGTTTTTATTTCTTTACATTTAGTATTTTGAGTATAAAAAGCATCATAATCAAAAAAATCATTACATGATTTTATTGGAGTTTCACGATAAAGATCGCGAGCAGAATAAACCTCAGACATACTTTCAGATCTACCAGCACTAAATCTATCACTTGTATATGTGATTAATGCCTTGTTCATATCAAAAATATTTGTAGGCGCCGCGTCGAATGCAATTACCCTTGTAACACCAACTTCCCCCGGGTGATCATAAATACTATAATTACCCCATTCAGAAGGGTATTTAAATGAGACATTTAAATCTGGCAATGTTGCCGTCATCCAAGTGCTTATATCGTCATTTATTGGAGTCGAGCTTACGGTTTTATCAATAGCTATATCTGTAAGTATATTAGATTTAGTATTTGTTATATTATTTATGTTCGAAATCTGGTTTTGTAATTCAGTGATTTTTGCATTTAAATTATGTTTTTCTGTTTCCGCATTATTGTTTATAAGAAGATATATCCCTATTGCATAAAAAACTGCAAAAATGACTATAATCACAATTATAATTTCTTTTGACTTACAACACTTATTTATTATTTCTTTCATAATATTTTATTATTTATTTATTAATTATTTTTATAATCTCATATTTTAAGTTAAAAATCAACATAATAAAAAAACGCTCATTTCTGAGCATTCTACTTCAAAATTCATAATTCAAAACTATAAATTAATTCTGGTACACTGGCGTGCTCTCGCAACTATGCAGGTGTGGTATCCATGGACTTTTCTAGGATATTTTTGGCATTATAAATTAGGCAGATCGGTCGGGGTTATAATATAAAATAAAACATTAAAATTTAATTTTATTTAACAAAACTTTAAACCAGTATGTATATTTATCAGGGCAATTCTTTATATCCCTTTTTAAAGAGCGAACATTAATCCATTTCCAATCTTCGACTTCTTTATTATTTATCATTGGTGAAAAATTATAATTACCAATTAAAATATGATCGTATTCATATTCTATAAGTTGATCAATATTTGTTTTGTAAATGAATTTATAAATTTCTTTTAATTCACAATCAAAACCCATTTCTTCAACTAATCTTCGGCGAGCTGCGTTAATCAATATCTCATTAGCTCTTGGATGACTGCAACAAGTATTTGACCATAATCCTGAAGAATGATATTTTGTTTTAGCTCTTTTTTGAATGAGAAGCTGTTGTTTATCATTGAAAATAAAAATCGAGAACGCTCTATGGAGTATACCCTCTTTATGAACTTTTAGTTTTTCTTCAATTCCAATTTCTTCATCATTCTCATTTACCAAAATAATTTTATCCATTTTTGGCCTTTTTTAATTCTACTAAAAATTTATTTGATCTAATTATACTCGACATTGTGGAGAGAAGGTCACGAGATTCACTTTCGGGCAATTTATGAATTAATGTTTTTGCTTTATTTTCATACCTTCTAGATATTTTTTTACATAAATCATATGCACCTGAATCGAGAATAGCAAGAGCCGCCTCATTAAACTCTTCTTCTGTGCATTGTTGACCAGAAGAGATTTTATTAAATAAATTCTTTTGTTGTTCAGAGCCATGACGAAGAACATGAAAAATTGGTAAGGATAATCTTCCATTTCTAAGATCTGCAAATTGATCTTGGTAAACTTTAAATCCAGTTGATCCTTTTGTTAATGGTGCAAAGTCGCCAAAATCATTGTTTATATGTAAGCCTAAGCCAATTGTTTCACCTATTTCTCTAGCTAAATCGATACTGTCTTCGTTTGCATTTGCTAAAATCGCTCCAATTTCTGCTGATAATCCATAGAGGTAACCACTTTGTAATTTAGATTTTCTTATATATTGTGATAGGTATTCTTGATCATTACCAATATTGTCTAATTTATCTATGGTTAACTCAATATCTAGCTCTTGTCCAATATAAGATTTAGTCATTGCTGAAGAGGTGGCTTTTAAGATTCTTAGTTTATGTTCCTCGCTACATGGTAAATCACAAATTGTTTTCTCAAAGATTTCTCTAAAAATTCCAGAAGTGATCGTTATTGAAGTAATCTTCTCGACCATTTCAGAATGATTTGCGTTAAGAACTCTTTTTTTGTTGTCTAATAAAATATTGTCTAAATAGGCGTTGATATTGTTTATTTCAGAAGATGCCAAAGCCGAAGATATGTCTAGTTCTTTACTGCCACCACAACAATCAAAGACTAATTGAGTTAATAAAGATCTCATTACCCCCTTTTCTTTTCGTGCCTCTGGTAGTATCATCATTTTTTCAAATAACGTTTTTAACCTATTTGATTCGTTCATGTGTTCAGTTTGTGAAATATACTCATTCACTTTTTTATGAACTATCTCCCCAGTAGATCTCAACATATCAAAATACTTAACTTTATTATCTGAAGGCGTCTGCTCAATTATTTGAATATTTGATTCTGGATTCTCTTCTAATGGGGTAAATGATGTTTTTTCCATAAATATTTTTTAATAATTATAAAATATCTTAGTTCTCAACAATCTTTATAAAAACTTTGCGATTTTTTCTTGGACCATCTAATTCTAATAAAGCAATGTCTTGCCATTGACCAATATTTAATTTACCACCACTAATATCCAATATAATATTTTGATTTGTTAATGTTTGCCTTACGTGACTCGGACCATTAGAATTATCTACTCGACAAATATTACTAGGGTGTTTTGCACACGAATGTTCATATTTACTGCCATCATTATCTACTATTTTTGTAAGTTGATTAATTATATCTTTACAAAGATTGGGTTCAATTGCCTCTTGAATGAACAGAGACAATGTGGTGTGTAATGAATAACCAAAAAGAGTGCCATTTTTAAAACCACTTTCTTCAATTACCTTTTTAATATCCTCTGTAATTGGAATGACCTCACTTTTATTATTGGTGTCATAAGATAAAATCTTTTTAAAAGTATTCATTTTGATTCAAGTTTATTATATGTATTAATTATTAATAATAATAACATTTTGTAAAATTATAGCAAACAAAAAAATACCTCTTAAGGTATCTATAAATTCTTTCTACAACAAAGCATTATGGTCTCTCGAACTATCAAAGAATGGTACCGGGAAGAGGACTTCCCGTCATACGACGGGATAAACTTCTCGTCCTCTTTTCTAAATAAAAAAAGCACAAATTAAAATTTATACTTTTTACTTTAAACTTAGAACTTGACTGGTACCGGGAAGAGGACTCGAACCTCCACACCACTAGGGTACTTGCTCCTAAGGCAAGCGTGTCTACCAATTCCACCATCCCGGCATAATATATTTTTTCTTTTCAATTTTGCAATTTTCAATTAGATATTTGTGTCTACCAATTCTCCGCCTCGGCTCGCTAGGCTCGCCGACGCCCGCTTCGCCATAGCGATAGCGAGGCGAGCGAGACAGGCACCATCCCGGCATAATATATTTTTTCTTTTCAATTTTGCAATTTTCAATTAGATATTTGTGTCTACCAATTCTCCGCCTCGGCTCGCCGACGCCCGCTTCGCCATAGCGATAGCGAGGCGAGCGAGACAGGCACCATCCCGGCACAAAGTATTGTTTATCTACTATTACAATATTATACATAATTGTATTTATTAATCAAGGTTTAGACGTATGTTTAATAAATCTTAGCTCATTGATTTAAAAAAAATTCAGCCCGATCTTTCGAAAGGGCTGATAAGTGTTTTTATAGTTTACAATGCCTCAATGTATTCTCGAAGCATATTTTTTACTTCAGGCATTTGACTTAGAGGGCAAACAGCCTCTTTATTATGGCCATTAAGGATTCTTATAGATTCTTTTTCAACGCTGATACTTATCTGATAGCAGTCAAGATTGGAGTTATCGTCTTTTATGACAAGGGTAAAAATTTCATCCCCACCGCATGCCTCGGGCATTTTATTATTAGGATAGCAGTTGACTACATATCGGACGTATCTGTCGTATTTTCTCCTACTAATTAAGTTTCGGAGATATTTTTCAAGATTTCTACCGATTTTTTCTTGTTTGGCTAGATCTTTCTCTCTTTTGTTGTTGGAGATTTCTTTTTCGTGCTTTTTGTGAGGTCTTACAAAAAAGATAACGACGCAGGCAATAATTAATAAAATTATTGTACCAAAGAGCAGTTTTTCTATTAAGTCCATTTTTATCCTCCTATGGATATTTTTTTGTAACACTAAATATTATCATAATATATTATTGTGTGTCAATTTCAAATAAGGGCCAGGACCAATTTTGGTCCTGGCCCTAGAAATAAAAAGGACCCGCCAGGTATTTGGCGAGTCCTTAGGAGATTTACTTAGGAGGGAAAATTTATCTTTGATAAAGCTTTGTGTACTCTTCCATAGATTCCTTTATTCCTAGGGTTGAATTTTCCTTTTGGAGCATCTTATTAATGTCTTTTATAAAATAATTTTTAGCAATTTCTGAGCCAGAATAATTAAGACAAGCAAACTCTTCAATGGCTTGTTCAAGGGTTGTAATGATTGTGTAGTCTGCTTCACGGACTCTTCTATTCCAATATTCTGTGCCCCTAGGGTCTTTTACAAGATTATCAATAACAATATACTTTTCAATGCCTATTTCACCATCAATAAAGTATTCTAAGAAAAATACTTTATTTCCATATTTGGTGCCTTTTATGTATCCGGCATTTCTTTGTATGGAGTCAGGCATATCCTTGTGATACATGACAATAGAATCTTGAAGGGCATAGTCTTTAGCATACATTGCTATTACAGACCCACCTTTTATCCAGAAGTCTTCTGTTCTGGCAGGATCATACCCAATAGCATCTTTTGATGGAATTGCTCGGGGTATTATTTTTTCCATATTAACAAGAACCTCTTGCTCTTCAATGGAAAATGGTGTTTTTGTCGGTTCTTGTTTTTTCTGACAGGCGCAGATTATAACACTGAGCAAGATCAGAATAACTCCAAGACCAATAATTTTTTTCATTTGTTCCTCCCTATTGTATAATTTCTTATTCAATATATTAGGATATCAATTGTTTTTTGTCAATCCCTCACCCTTAGGGTTAATGTGCCGTAGAGATGGGTTTAAAACCCATCTCTGAGTCGGGTTACAAACCCGACTCTACGTTGAACAATAAAAAATATTGGTTATATGATAATTATATTGTTTTATATTAAATTCTAAGGGTGGGGGATTGATTTCCCACATACTATGTTTTATCATTTATTTAGAATAAAATTTTTTTGGAGGAAAAATGAAAGACGTATTAGAAAAAACACATGAAGAGATAAAAAAATCAGAGCATCTTCAGGATGGATTTGTCTGCGGACAGTGGTCGTTTGATTGTGATATTATAAGTAATATCAATTTTCCAGCCGTCTTAATATCTGATTCTAAAAAACCATCAATTTTTCCATGGCAAAACGGAACTATTTTTGGTGATTGGTTTTTTAATCCAAACGATTGTTTCGTAAGAACAAATGATTACATTGGTCCTGTTGCAGGAATTATAGGTGGCCCTGGTCCAGGAGGTCCTGATAGACCATTTTGATTTCTCAGCTCTAGATTAACCTAAAATAGAAACACGGAATTAATACAAAGTCCGTGTTTTTTATTAAGAACATCATATTTATAATATAAACAATCTAAGGCGGGGGATTTTGACACAATATTTTTATTAGGATATCATTTTTATATTGCAAACTATTTTATTTGCCAAGGATCATTATTAACAATTTTTATATGAATCAAGAAAATAAATTTAATTTTAGCGCTGTGCTCTGGGATTTTGATGGAACAATTGCAGATACACAAATTATTCATGCAAATACAGAAGTTGAAATAATGAAAAAATACGGTATAGATATATCAAGTGAAGAAATTACAAGAAGATTTTCTGGTGTTAAGTTAAAAGTGATTTTTCAAACAATCTTTGACGAAAATAATGTGGTCGCTGATGTGCAAGAAGCCTGTGAGGCGAAGTGGCATCTTATGAATAAATTGTTAAGGCAAGAACTTCCAGAATTTATGCCAGGCGCAAAAGAATTATTAGATAAATTGTATAATGCTGATATAAAAATGGCTCTCGCAACCTCATCTATAAAAAGTTATGTAGATTTTATAGTAGATGCACTTTTAATAAGAAATAAATTTCAGCTTATTATCACGGGAGATGATGTAGAACGCGGAAAACCAGATCCAGAAATTTTTATTAAAGCTGCAAGTGCGATTGGTGTAGAAAATGAAAAATGTCTTGTAATAGAAGATGGAAATGCTGGAGTATTGGCTGCTCAAGCAGCGAATATGAAATGTATTGCAGCCGGAGATCATATTGATAAAAGCATATTAACTGAAAAAAGTATCTACGTTGATACTTTGGAAATTGTGGACTTTGATTTTTTGAGTAAACTAGTTTAGTTTTTAAGTCTATCTAAAATATCTAAAAAAGCATTTTGAGCAATTTCAAGAGAATTAAATTTCTGATCAGATAATTCATTTGTTATCTGATTTTTTAATACCCCAAGTTTTTTCCCAGGAGCAATATTTAATTTTTTCATAATAATTTTTCCATCTACTATTTTTGATATATTTATTCCAAGTTCTTTTTCATATTCAAGTTCTTGATTTGCAATTTCAAAATAAGAAGCAATAAGATTCAAATATCTAATTGATCTCTTTCCATTGATGGGATTGGATATAGATGCAAGGCTATCAGCCCTTATAAGTGTTATGAAATTGAGTATTCGATTTCTTGAATAGGAATTTATTAATTTTTTTAAAAATTTTATACATTTTTCTTTTGCAATTTGTTCTTTGTTATTTTTGATAATATCAAATAATTGCACGAATATTTTAATATGGTTTTCTATGAGCCAAGATATTTCTTCTATATCGTGTTTTGAAAACTTTAACTTTTTTAGTATTGTTTTTGTTTTCAATGTGCCAACTTTATCATGACCGATAAAACTTATTTCTTCCTTATTGTTTTTTAGCTTAATATTTTTTGTGTCTGGTTTTCCAATATCGTGAAATATTGCAGCCCACTTTAATACTGAATCGGCATTTTCGGGAAGATTTTTGCATACCATTTTTGTATGAGTTAGGACACTTTTCTCAGTGTGATATGGTGCACTTTGTTCGCAAATTTCAAGACTTTTTATCTCTGGAAAAATATTTTCAAGTAAATTTAGTTTGTCGAGAATTTCCAGAATAATTTTTGGATTTGCAATGTTTATGATTTTGTCGAGCTCTCTTTTTATAAGTTCTTTTGGAATGTTGTTTATGCTAGGGGCTTCTTTTTTCATTATTTCTATATCGCTTTCATCTGGAGAAAAATTTGTATAAAGTAAAAATCTTACATATCTAAGCATACGAGATTTGTCCTCACTAATTCTTTGGCGAGCATCTCCTACAAAGCGCAACTTTTTTTCTTGTAGGTCTTTTAATCCACCTACATAATCAATAACATCTCCGCCTATAGGATCATAAAAAAGAGCATTTATTGTAAAATCACGTCTTAAGGCATCTTCTTTGGCGCTATTTATAACTTCAATGTTGTCAGGATGAACTCCATCACTGTAGACGCCATCTTTTCTGAAGGTTGCTATTTCATAGATCTCATTATCATTCATTATAATTCTTATTACGCCAAAAGTTTTTCCTTGTAGTTCTATTTTTTTGTATTCGCCGGATAATTCTTTTTTTAATAATTTTTCTATTTCATCAGGACTTATATTTGTAGCAAAATCAATGTCGTGTGGAATTTTTTCAAGCAGTATATCTCTTACAAATCCACCGGGAATAAGTATTATTGAGTTGTTTTTTTCAAAAATTTCAATAATGCGTTTTGCGTTTTGAGGTACGTTTAAATTGAGTTTTTTATATATTTGATCTAAATCTCCAATATGTAATGTTTTTTTATACATATGCTTACTTGTCCCGTCGTATGACGGGATTATTTTTTCCCAACTTTCTATTTTGCCTTTTATTGTTTTAAAAATTGGATTTGTTTTAATGTTTTTTTCAATTCTTTCTATTTCATATGGTGCACGACGCTCAATTTTTTTGAGTAGATGTTCTATTTCATATTTCAGTTGCCCACTCGTTATGTTAATTTTTTTGTATAGTTTGGTTTTTTCTCGCCTCGTTTTTGACGAGTCGAAGCGGGTGAATTTTTTAGGGTCAAATTTATAACCACGAGAAATTGCTTCTTTGTATATTGATTCTAAGTATTTGTTTATGAATTCAATAGGATTATTACTTTGCTTAAATCTTTCAAGTTGTGGATGATTTTTATACCCTTTTGTTTTTCCTTCCAAAACTTTTTTTGCCAAAAGCGCCTCTCTCCATAGAGCGACAAGTCCGATTTTATCTAAATATTTTGGGTGTATTGACCAAAGTCTCATATTTTTATATTACAAGTTATTGGATATTTTGACAAATTTACATTATTTTAGTAAGATTTTTGAAATATATACAATTGAGGAGGAAAGATGTTGGACATAAAAATGGTCTTATTTGACTTTGATGGAACTCTTGATAATTCAACGAGGTCAACTATTAATTATATTATTGCTAAAATGAAACGTCTCCATTTACACCCGCCAAGCCATGATTTTATAAGAAGGCTGTGGGGAAAACCCTATAAGGATGTAATGAGTGAGGTCCGGTGGCATTGTCATTGGTCAGAAGAGGGTTTGCAAAAATACTTTGATGATATTAGTCCTGTCGAAGAAAAGATATCCCCGTTTCCAGGCATTGATAACTTAATATTTACTTTGTATGAAAAAGGTATTGTGCTTGGAATTATTTCAAATAGGGGAGATAGTTTATCTTCAATAATTGAAAGATGCAATATTAATCCTAGCTATTTTGCAGTGATTCAAAACTTAAAGGGTTGTGATTTTCATAAACCAGACCCTAGAGTTTTTGAAAAAGCTATAGAATTAGGGAATATTCTGGAAATCAAAAAAGAACAAATTCTTTATGTGGGTGATACGCTTATAGATTATGAAGCATCTATGAAGGCGGGTATCAGATTTGTTGGAATAACATCTGGCGCTACTACCAAAGAAGAGTTTATAAAAACTGGACTTTTCCAGGAGTATATTTTCAATAGCCCAGGTGAAATTACAAGTATTTTAAATCTAAATTAAGGACGGTTAATACAACCGTTCTTTTTTTTGCCTTGATTAATGCTTATAATTCTGTATAATACTAAATATAATTTTGAATGATGCTCGCCTTGGCATAGCCTCCGGCGAAGCCAGGAATTTCTAATGATGAATAAATTAAGAATTAATGAATTATGAAATTTCTTCAACATTCATCATTATTAATTCAAAAATTAGCTCATGCCGTGGTGGCGGAATTGGTAGACGCGCTGGACTTAAAATCCAGTAAATGTATAATTTGTGAGGGTTCGATTCCCTCCCACGGTACCAGAATTAATTTATAGTTTTGAATTATGAATTTTGCTCGTCTTGACATGGTTTGCGGCGTAGTCAGGAAGTAGAATGCTCAGAAATGGGTGTTTTTTTATTTTATTGACAAAAATAAGCATTGGTATAAGATGTTTTTAGAATAAAAAAATATAGACAGGAGGTAATTAACATGGCAAATGGACAAACGCTCCCTTTTCATGAGGCTATTATTGGAGTAATTGACTTCGCATCCCGCAGTGATCTAAAGCTCATTGCACGGCTTTTGAAGAAAACGTATATACCGAAGGGTCACGATGAAATCATTGAAGCCTGGAATAAGCGTATAAAAGAAATGTACCAGAAAGATGTAGGTCTTGACATACCAGAATATCTTATTGCTAAAAAACAGGAAATTGCTGACAATGCTAATGTCGAAGGAGAGGGTGTTGATCTCGAAAAACTCCAAGATACCGCAGAAAAGCTCGTCAATCTTCTTAAGCAAAATGAGAGTGGCTTGATGTCGTGGAACGATCTTTTAGATGGTCTATTGAAAGATCTCTTTAAGATGCTCTCAGCTGTTTATAATAAGTAGCTAAAAAGAGATTTTATTAGCGCACGACCCAATAGGTACGGCGCTTTTTTATTTCTCTTTTTATGTTATATAATATTATTAGTTATGTAATTGATTTTACCCGACTGCCGGTCTTCGACTTTGATAGTTGAGCTTTCAGGTTCAGACTCCAATGAGTAGGCAGACTAATCAACTAACCCCACTAATCCACTAATCTTACTAACCGCATGAAAATTTACTTTGCAGGATCAATAAGGGGCGGACGTGACGATAAGGATATTTATCGTCAAATGATTGAGATTTTATCAAAGTATGGAACGGTGCTTACAGAACATATTGGAAGTTCTGATTTGGATTTATCAGGAGAAAAAAATAAAACAGATGAGTTTATATATAATAGAGACATGGACTGGGTAAAAGAGTCTGATGTAATTATTGCAGAAGTCTCAATGCCAAGTCTTGGTGTTGGCTATGAACTTGGAAGTGGCGAGGCAATGGGAAAAAATATATTATGTCTTTATCGTGAGCAAGAGGGAAAAAAGTTGTCAGCAATGATTTCGGGTAATGATAAAATGAAAGTAGAAAAGTATCAGACCATCGAGGATTTTGAAAATATAATAAAAAAGTTTTTTAATAAATAATATTGTTATTTACAAAAATATTATGCTAAATCAACAAGAATTAATAAAGTTTATAAGTGAAGCAAACAAAGCTGAATATGCATCTGGTAATGAAAGCTCACTGATAAATGAAAGCGATAATTCAAAAACAATCATCTATGAAAGAGGTGATTTCAAATTTCACGATAATTATTTTGGCGGTGAACCATATGGAGGATATCAGTCTCTGGCTGATAAGTTATAAAGTACTAAGTAGTTAGTGCTTTTTTGTTTTAAAGTTCATAAGTGATAATATTAATTATATTATTAATTTCAAAATTTATGACAGATTTAGATTATTTAAAACTAGCAATAGAGCAAGCTAAGAAGTCTGTAGCTTGTGGGGGGTTTCCTGCGGGAGCTATTTTGGTAAAAGATAATAAAATAATTTCTAGTGGAATAAGTATTGGTTTTAAATTAAATGACCCCACAAGTCATGCAGAAACATGTAGTATTAGAGAAGCTTGCAAAGAGTTAGAAACAATAGATTTATCTAGGACAATTATGTATTCATCCATGGAACCATGCCTTATGTGTTTTTCTGTCGCAAATTGGGTAGGAGTTTCTAAAGTGGTTTTTGCGTGTAAGAAAACGGAAAGTATGATAAAGAAAGGGTATTATGAGGGGGCTAACTCTTTGGACGATATAAATAAATTAAATAATAGGCAGATAGAGATTGTTTATATAAAAGATTTTGAAGGTGAGGTGTTGAATTTAATAAATGAATGGGAGAAATCTATTTAATGCTTTTGAAAGAAATACAATGCAAGTCTATAGTCACGAAATCTGGATTACCAGAGGCCGACTTTGTAATAAATCCATATATAGGGTGTTCTCATGGATGTAATTATTGCTATGCAAGGTTTGTGAAAAAATTTACCAATCATAATAGTGAAGAGTGGGGAGAGTTTGTTGACGTTAAGATAAATGCTCCAGAACTTGCTCAAAAAGAAATAAAAAAAATAACAAGCGGAGTAATTGTCATTGGTTCTGTGACAGACCCATATCAAATAGTCGAAAAAGAATTTGAAGTTACAAGAAAAATTCTAGAAAATATTAGTAGCACTAGCGCAAGGGTTAATATTCTTACTAAGTCGGATCTTATTTTAAGAGACATAGATCTATTGAAGCAATTTAAAAATCTTGAAATAGCAATTTCAATGTGTAGCCCCGATGAGAGTATTAAGGAATTGTTTGAAAAAGATTCTCCAGCTATAAAATCAAGGATTAATACACTTTGTGAACTTCATAAAAATAATATAAAAACAGTTTTATTTGTATCGCCAATACTGCCAGAGATTACAGATTGGAAAGAAATAGTAAATATTACAAAAGATTTTGTTGATGAGTATTGGTTTGAAAATCTCAATTTATATTTATCAATAGAAAAAAATGTTTTTGGAGTATTAGAGTCAAAATTTCCACATCTTGTTTCTAAGTATAGAGAGATATATTTTAGTAAAAGTAGTTATTTCAATGATCTAGAAAATGATATAAAGTTATTTTGCAAAGAAAGTGATATAAAATATGAAATATATTTTCATCATGGAAAGTAAGGGGTTAGGGATAATAGTTAATTGAATAATAGTTTAATTGGTTAATTGTAAATTTCAGGTTCTAGGTATGTTCGAACACTGAAATTTTTGAGTTCTAGCGTTTGTTAATAAGTTAATAAATAGAATAATAAAAATATATGCTAAATCAACAAGAATTAATAAAGTTTATAAGTGAGGCAAATAAGGCTGGATAGGCATCAGGAGATGAGAGCCCACTAATAAATGAAAATGATAACTCAAAAACAATTATTTATGAAAGAGGTGATTTCAAGTTTCATGATAATTATTTTGGCGGAGAACTATATGGGGGGGGGGCGAGAGGTGGTTTTTCACGATAGTAAGCCCATTTTTATAATGGTATATTATGGAAGGATAAGTGATAAGAATATTGATAAAAAAATAGTATATTCATTTTTGCAAAATGCTTTGAAATTATTTCCTGAAGATAAGCCATTTCGTGGTCCAGAGAAATACGAAGAAATTATTGACGGTAAGAGATTAGAATACAAAAATAATTGGAATGGTGAGATAGACTATTTTAGTGGAAATGAGACTATATCAGTTGACGGAGTTGAGGTGTATGATGCGAAATATTCTGGAGGGTTGGTGGATCAGTAGAGAATCTGTATTAAAATAAAAAGCTGGTCATCGACCAGCTTGATTAAATATAAGAATAGTTTTTAGGCTATTAGTGCCGCAGCTATTAAGGAGTAATAGTCTGCATTATCTCCGTCACTTCGTGACGTCAAGATCACTGGCACCTGTAATCCAAGAAGAATGCCGGCTGGTGTTGCATTAGCAAAACCTACTAGCGTTTTGTATCTGATGTTTGCGGCATCAATGATTCCATAGATTTCTACGTCAACATTACCGCCTATTTGAGTTAATAGTTTTTTTGTTTCACAGTTCTTTAGAAAATCGACGCAGTCTATTGCCATCGGTCCCTCGACTATGCAGTTTGGAAATTTACCGGCTTTGTACATTTCAACCAGCTCTTGTGCATGAACTGTTGAAATTTGTTTTGGCCGGACCCTTTCTGTTGCACAAACAAGAGCAACCCCCGGTTTTTCGATTCCAAGCTTATGCGCGATTACAACCGAATTTTTGATCATGGTTGCCTTTTGCAAAATAGTTGGATTTTCAACAACCCCACCATCACAGATAATGATTAGGCGTTCTTTCTGAGGCACTTCCACTATGGCTACGTGATGCATAAGATTGCCTTCTGGTAACAGATTTTTGAGTAATGGACTTAAAAACACGTCCGAACTGATTATTCCCTTCATTATGGCGTCAGCTTTACTATTCTGAATCAGCTTAATGGCGGTAAAGATTGCTTCTTCATCATTTTGTGCATCGATTATTTCGATATCAGAGACATCAAATTTAATTTCATTTGCAATCTGGTGAATCAATTCTTTCTTGCCGATAAGTATCGGAATGATAAAGCCGTCGCTGACAGCTCTTTGAGTTGCCAAAAGCGCTGGCTTGTGATGGGCGGAAACAAGAACTATTCTCGTCTTTGTTTTTGCATTTTGTAATGCATTAACAATGCCACTCAATGAAGTAATTTTCTCCATTGTAATACCTCCCTTTTTTAAGTAACTCGATTATAGTATAGTTAATTATGATTGTCAAATTACCGCCCTGCTTATTTGTAGGAACATAATATTGTATAATAGGAAAATAGAATTTGGAATTTAGAATATAAAATTTTAGATTCTCGACTTTGCCCTCTCGACGTTGCTCTTCTCGAGTCTGAGCGAACGTAGTGAGTCGAAGTAGAGTCGAAGACGAGGACTTCGTTCGAACATTGAAATTTTTAAGCCTTTAAATTTTTTTGAAAGTGAATAAATAAAATATAATAATTAATAAAAATATGGAAAAATTTCAACAAAAAATAGAAAAACAAGAGATAAATATAGAAAAAAGAGAAAAAGGTGACATTCTTATTATCAGTGGATTAGAAGAAGATCAATTATTAGATTTGGCATTAATAATGTGTAAAAAGTTAGACAGGAGTTATCCTATGGGAGCTAATGAAAAAGAATATTTGTTGAGTGGAAAAGAAACAAGACCTGGCGGGTGTTTTGCTATAAGATATGATAAGAGTAAGGGCGAGCTAGTTGTTGATAATAGAAATGCACGAGGAGATGAGTACATAAGAGA
>JAEHGL010000108.1 GCA_019248485.1 Candidatus Komeilibacteria bacterium S5_K13
AAGAAGTAAAGATTGACGCTGATGAAATTAAACGTGCTATTGAAACACTTCGCGAAAATCAAGCTACCGAAGCTCTAGTAGAGCGAGAAGCAAAAAACACTGACAAAGTAGAAGTAGATTTCAAAGTAAGTGTTGATGGTGTTGTAATTGAAGGTGGAAACGAAACAAACTATCCTCTTATTCTTGGAAAAGGACAAATGATTCCCGGATTTGAAGATAACATTATAGGACACAAAAAAAACGATGAATTAAAATTCAATCTAAAATTTCCAAAGGATTATCATAAAAATTTGGCCGGCAAAGAAGCTGAATTTGAAGTAAAACTAAACTCTGTTTATGAAAGAGTGCTACCAGAAGCAAATGACGAGTGGGCAAAAACATTTTTCAAACTAGACACTCTTAAAGAATTAGAAGAAAAACTAAGAGAAAGCTACCAACAAGAAAAACAACGAGAAATAGACCAAAAAACAGAGCTTGATATAATGGACAAAA
>JAEHGL010000109.1 GCA_019248485.1 Candidatus Komeilibacteria bacterium S5_K13
CATTTGAAGAGGCTGTTTTTGGGGTAGAAAAAATAGTTAATCTTAAAAAGAATCTTCAGTGTGAAAAATGTAGTGGTGCAGGTGGTCATGGAAATAAAACTTGTCCAAAATGTAATGGCTCAGGTAGAGTTCATGTTCAGCAGAATACTTTTTTTGGTTCTTTTGCATCTGTTGCAGCGTGTCCTGATTGCGATGGAACAGGTCAATTATTAAAAGATGTATGTAATAAGTGTGGTGGCAATGGTTATTATAGCGGTAGTGAAGAAATAAAAATTAAAGTTCCAGCAGGTATTGATAATGGTCAGTCACTAAGACTTCAAGGAAAGGGTGAACCTGGTAAGAAATCAAAATCAGTAGGGGACTTGTATGTCCGAATAAAGGTTTTGCCAAGTCGCAATTTTCAAAGAGAGGGGTTTGATATCAAAAGCACCGTAAAAGTAAAATATTCTCAGCTCGTTTTGGGAGATAAAATAAATGTAAAAACACTA
>JAEHGL010000110.1 GCA_019248485.1 Candidatus Komeilibacteria bacterium S5_K13
AAAAAGCCACATAGGTACATTCTTTGCTAAAAAATATTTTAGCTCGGAAAACTTTTCTCCCAAAACAGAAAACAATATATGGGATCCATCAAGTGGCGGAATTGGGATAAGATTAAAAATACAAAATATCAAATTTATTAAAACTATAAAATACAAAAAGTTTACCATCAAATTGTCTCCTGAGATTCCCGTGGAAGAATAAATAACTTTAAGTATAATTCCAAAAAATAATGCCATAAATAAATTGCTCACTGGTCCTGCAATTGAAACGATTGCCTCTCCCCATTTTTTGTCTTTGAAATAAATTGGATTAATTGGAACTGGCTTTGCCCAACCAAATCCCAAAAACAACATTGCCAAAAATCCAAAGGCATCAATATGCCTTAGTGGATTAAGTGATATTCTTCCCATTATTTTTGCTGTTTTGGGAGAAAAGTTTTCCGAGCTAAAATATTTTTTAGCAAAGAATGG
>JAEHGL010000111.1 GCA_019248485.1 Candidatus Komeilibacteria bacterium S5_K13
TGTTTTTCCTGTTCACGCTTTCCTTGTGCAAACTGCAATTCAGCGATTTTGTCTAGCTTTTCTCTTGTGTCCATTTTTGTCTCCTCGTTTTGTGTACTCCCCTCCCCGTCCCGGTCTTGTTACCCCCCGCGTGTATAAGGCGCGTTCACCGGGCGCTGGAGGAGATGTTGTCAGGCTCGCGCCTGTAAGATTGTTACGACCGCGTCGAGTTTGCGCTGGTGATCGTCTGACCACTTAGCCGGAGTTTCATTCTTGACTTTTAGCAAACCGATCTTCTTTCCTTCGAGTTCCTTGACGGTGCAGTCCGCATAACGCTTGCCGTCACCACCAACCTCTGACTCGGCCATTTCGAGTGGCATTTTTCCGTTGCCATTGTCCGGCTTCGCCTGGTACGCCTGTTTCGGCTGTTCGTGATTCTTGACCGGCTGGTTGCCGTCGGTGTCCTCGTCAGTCGCCAGTCCACAGATTGC
>JAEHGL010000112.1 GCA_019248485.1 Candidatus Komeilibacteria bacterium S5_K13
TTTTTCAGATTATTTTGAATACATTTTTAGAGAACCAATAATGGTTGCTTTTGCTCTTATTTTTGGATCCGTTTTTCTTATTCTTGGAGAAAAAATATGCAAGAACAAAAAACAAATTTATGATATTGGATTTCGCGATGCAATTTTTATAGGAATGATGCAATGTTTGGCTCTTGTACCAGGAGTATCAAGGAGTGGTATAACAATATCGTCAGGAATGATATTAAATATATCAAGAAAAGAGGCAGCGAGATTTTCTTTTTTATTAGCTATCCCTATTATATTTGGAGCATTTATAAAAAAAATATTCGATAATCTTGAATCGAATTATGATTTTATGATATTAATTATGGGTTTTGTCTTTTCTTTTATTTTTTCTGTCATCGCTATTAAATTTTTGTTAAAATTATTATCAAAATTTAGTCTGTATCCATTTGTTATATATAGAATACTTCTTGCAATTG
>JAEHGL010000113.1 GCA_019248485.1 Candidatus Komeilibacteria bacterium S5_K13
TGTTTTTTATGTAAAAATATCACCTCTGAGGTGTTCTAAATACAAACAAAAAAGCCCTATCTGCAAATTTTTACAAATAGGGTTTAATGAATTTCTATAATACTTTTTCTCTTGGCCCACAAAATGGAATGTGCGAACTAGCGAAACCTTTAAATAAGTTTATATAAAGCATGCCCGCTCTACGATCGATGCTTATCAAGAATCCTTGAAAAGCATCACAATAGGTAACTAGATTAGTCTTTTCATTAACGAATTTACCGGATTCATCCCAAACTTTGAAAACGTGAATTAATGCTTCCAACATGTTTTCTATTGGACAATTAATTTGTCGATTTTCCTCCGTTAGTTTCCCAAGGTGCTTTTGATCAGACTCATAACTATCCCTAACCCAAAACGCATAAGCTTTCGCTCCAGAATTTACATAATTAAGAATATCTTCTTTTTTATAATGCCATTGTCCGTC
>JAEHGL010000114.1 GCA_019248485.1 Candidatus Komeilibacteria bacterium S5_K13
ACCTACACTTGGGGCATGTTCGATCAAAACATATCCGGTGATCAGGTGGTAGCGGATTCATGCATGCTCTCATGGGCGGGGCGCTATCATGACTCACCACAGATGTACTCGGACGTACTCACGCCGGATGAAGCGAAAGCCCGCCACACATTGAGAATCGCGCAATCCTGCTGGGAGTTCCTGAAAAAGTGCGACGTGGTAATCGGGCATAACTTTCAGGGATTTGACGCGAAGTACATCAATACCGAATTTTTGAAATGGGGATTACCTCCATTGAAGTTTGTCATAGTCGATACCTTATTAGTCGCAAGGCAGAATTTCAGATTTTCCAGTAACAAGATGAAGTTCATCAATGAGCATCTGGGGATTAGAAACAAGATCGAAAACGACGGGTTCCCGTTGTGGCGGGCATGTTCGGAAGGCGACGGGCAAGCGCTGAAAACCATGCTGGA
>JAEHGL010000115.1 GCA_019248485.1 Candidatus Komeilibacteria bacterium S5_K13
TGGAGTCCAGTAAGTCTGCCACATAAATCCCCCTGATCCTCTGGCTATTGGCGGTAAGCCTATCCCTATTCCTGGTGCCATTACTCCTCCTCTATTTTTTGTTTGCGCTTATTCCGCGCACGTTTATTTGATATCCTCATTATAACCACTGCTATATCCTATATTACGCAAAGATAGTCAAATTATAGCATATGGTTAGAAAAGGGAAAGGGGGAGTGTTTTTGCTCCCCCGCTCGTACGATAACTGGCTTTAGTATATCAGATACCGATCTGATTCATGGGATTCGGGAACATAGTCTTGATAGCCTCGTTATTATCCCCTAACAACCTCTTAACGTAGTGCTCTGTAGCGGATAGGTTGGAGTGACGAAGATGGTCTTTAAGCTGGAGGATATCCACAATCTTAGAGTGGACCAGGTAGCTGGCGCCAGTATGTTTGAATGAATAG
>JAEHGL010000116.1 GCA_019248485.1 Candidatus Komeilibacteria bacterium S5_K13
TACAACTTCCAAAGACCTCATCAGACCCTAGACTATATGCCACCAATTAACTTTACGTGTAAATATCATAAAGTGTTACCTATGTACCCATCTAGTACATATTATTGACATATTAGATCATTGTTATAATATTTAGCTAATACCGCATATCCGAAGGTGCATCTTCGGTGGGTTATCTGTTAACGGATGATTCTTGAATTACTGGTTTTAGAGCGAGTGAAGCTGAGATATAAGTATGTTTTAGCTGAAGGAGACAACAATACTACTCTTCCGTTCACTTCGTTCACTAGGGTATTATGGGGGAGGGTAATCTTCCCCCAATTTCTTTTAAAATATATATAAGGAGGAATAATGATTGAAGTTATTGATCTGACTAGGGCTAAAAAAGTATTAGCCGGATTTTTGCAACTTGAAATTGAAATTATTGATACCGCTCTTTTGTC
>JAEHGL010000117.1 GCA_019248485.1 Candidatus Komeilibacteria bacterium S5_K13
TATTTTATCCCAAACCAAACAAAAGTATACTTCACCCAACAATGAAACCAGTTGCACTCCTTCGTAACCTTATTATAAACAGTACAAAAATAAATGATATTGTATTTGATGGTTTTGCTGGTAGTGGATCAATAGCAATAGCATGTGAGCACACAAAAAAGAAAAAGTATAATGGTTGAGATAGAACCAATTCATTGTTTAACTATTATTAAGAGATGGGAAAAACTAACAGGGAGAAAAGCGGAAAAAATATGAGTTTGCCAAAGAACAAGATAAAAAAACTGATAATACAGAGGTTGCAAGAGAATCCTATTATTGGTCATGTCTGCAATCAATCATTGGTTAGCAGAGCAGCTTTTTATCGTTGGCAAGCTGAAGATGAAGATTTTAAAAAAGCAGTTAAAGATGCTCAAGAACTTGGTAGAAATATGATCTGTGATGCC
>JAEHGL010000012.1 GCA_019248485.1 Candidatus Komeilibacteria bacterium S5_K13
TAAATATATATTATCAACAGCTATTATGACGTCGACGGCAAACAAAAAACGCCGGGCTGTTACCCGACGTCCTTTTATTTATCTCTTTTTACTTCAAAGTTGAAGGAACTTTTTGTATTGCTAATTGTATGTTTGTTAAAATTCTATTTACATCTGCTATACCATCTAATTTAATTCCTCTTTGACCATCAACCATATAATAAATGTCATTTCCAACTCTTGCGAAAGACATGCCTCTCACATCTAGCCTTTGCCCATCTTCTAAAATACCCTGTAATGCACTGAGCTTAATTGTAAGATCTTTATCTGGATTTAAAAATATATCAACAGCATTTTTAGAAATATTAGTTGGACTAATTTTAGACAGTTCTTCTGTCAAAGTGTCTTTTGGCAAAGCATTATCATGAGAAATAATACTGTTTAATTCTATTTTTACTTGTGACAGTTCTTCTGCTGTCCAAGTATTTTCCATAAGTGACCTACCAACAGTAAACGATTCGCTAGCACCAACATTAATTTCTTCACTCATTCTAGCCGTTATTATTCTAGGACCACCATCTCCTTTTTCCTCTACTAGGGTAAATTCTACGCGATTTTGATGACCAGCGTCATCTGTTGCTATACCCATTATTTTATCGTCCGTAGCTTCAGAAACATCAATGCTATAATCTTGATCACCAATAGTAACATTTTCTATATGACTTCCCGAAGGAGCTTTAATAAATTTTCCATAATCTTCCCAATCAACTGCCTGAGATTTTCCATAAATAATTTCCGAGTGTGCTGGAACTCTTGGAATGCCATGAGACTGACCCCCCGTATCCAAAGGTTCCACTCCTGAACCTTGCGCAGCAGGAGATGTATCTGATGTTGTTTGCAATAACTCATTTTTTTCTAAAATAACATCTTTTAAAAGCTTATTGTGCTCATCTAACTGTGCTTGCTTATTTTCCATTTGATCCATTATCCTATGGATTTCTGAATCATGACTTGCTGCATCAACATCATCTTTAGAAAGAGCATATTGTTCTTCTAGCTGACTTATTTCTTTCTGTAAATCATGAATAGCGTCCTGATTTTTCAATATATTCGCATTTAGCGCTTCTAAACTAGGCTTACTATTATCACTACTAGATTCTAATACTTGTTTTACAGCGTGTTTTCCAGCATCTAAAATTTTATCAACTTGATCTGGATGTTTGATCAAGTTCTCATACCAAAAAGCATCTTTTGGATTTTCTGCAATAACAAATACATTACGATTACCATCCATAAAGATTTTTGCCTCTTGACCCACTATATTCGCACTCACATTTTCATGAATAGTTGGAACGCCACGCTCATCAAAAGTAATCAATGTTGTTGTTGAACCCTTTGGCATATCAATATTTAGAGTTTCTGAAATACTTGATTTTACTGGAATACCATGACTTGCCATTTCGTGAATTTGAGCAGTATTCATTTTTGAAACATCGATACTAGAAGTAGGATTGGTTTCCGGAGGTGTAGTTGCAGAACCTAGATTTTCCACTTCACTTGTATCAGCCTGTACTGATCCTACATCAATAGTTGGTATTGGTTTTAACTCTTGAGCTATGTTTTGTTCTATCAACTTATCTAAATAACTTTTTTCTGTCACATTTGATGTATAATGATCTCTTAAATTTTCTAAAAGCCCATTATTTGTTTTTATACTTGGATGTATAGTTAATAATTGTTTTATATGACCAGACAAATCTTCTTTATTATCAATAAGTGCTTGAGCTACTTTTCCATCTCCTATTAATTTTGGATCATGAAAAATAGCATCTATTTCTTTTGGAGATAGATTACTCTGATCTTTGATGTGATTAATGACTTCACGATGATGCTGAGATTCTGCTAAATTTATTCCTATACCAGCACCAATAACGGCGCCAAGAATCTTATAACTAGCAATAGCAACATTATTAAAAGATTCTCTTCTTTTATGTCCTTTAATTCTTTTTTCAAAGTTAGCGTTTAGGGTATTAATTAACGAATCTGCTTTTTCTTGATCACTACTGATTTCTGATTGCTTCAAAAATCTTTCTTCATATTTATCTACATACGACTTCCAATATAGATATTTATCAGGATGTTCTTTTTTAAATTTTTCTTCTGATATATCTCTTTTTAACTCTGTAAATTTAAAATGATCTTTTTTAGTTAATTTATTTTTTCGTAAAATTCTATTTAGAGTTTTATCAAGTTTATTCACGCGCTTACCCCCCTCTTTACTTATATCAATATTATCAAGATTAACAAGAAATTTACCAATAAGTCCACCAAATTTATATCCTGCAATACCAAGCAAGAGATTTCTCAAAACTGGTAATTCTCTTGCACAAATACCAAGAGATGCAAAGGTAGTTGCTGAAATCATTTTTTCATTATCATTAGAACCTCCATTTAAAAATCTACTCGCAAATTTTGCCTGTTTTGATTCAATAATTTTTCCAAGCGCTGACTCAGAAAATTTCTTATTCTTTTCATTCTGTTTTTCTTGATCACGTCTCATTCTTTCTTCAAATCCCGAGTTATTTTTGTCTATTTCATACAATGTTTTAAGAGACAAAATAATAGAATCTTTTTCCTCTTTGGTTTTACCATCATACTCTATCGCATTTTCAATATAAGAAGTCAAAATTGGCTCAATATCTGTAACATTGTCTAATTGCATTTTTTTCTTAAGAGCAACTAAGCTAATAAGGTTTTTATATAAATGACTATCTACTTCACTAGGAGCTACAAGCTCTTTGGTCTTATTTTCTGCCATCTTTTTTCTAGACTCTGCACTACGCTTAATATCAATAAGCCTTACTACGCCTAAAACAGCGCTATAACCCAATAAACCAAGGGCTGGGATTCCTCCCGTAACCAAAGATGTCACTGTAACAGCCCCTGCTACGGTAAGATATGCCCCCATTTTTTTAAACATCTTTTTTCTTTCTACATTTGAGATATCTGACATCAACTTAGCTTCTGCTATATTTGTCTGAGTATTATAAACATCTATCAAAGACGCCTCATCAATACCCGTTCTAGAAGCGATTTCCTTTATTATATTCTTTACATCATCGTCTTTTACATCTTCATTTTTTACACGGCTTACAGACATTAAAAGCAAAGAATCAAAAAGATTTTTTAGTTCTGGATCTCTTTTTAATTCTTCTTGTAAATTTTCAAACTTTGAAAAATCAACATGCTCAACATTTCCTTTTTCTGCTTTTATGTTTTCTAAAACCTTTCTATATTCAATTCCGTCATCTACAAATCTTTTTTCATAATTTTCTTTTGATTTTTTTCTATTAAAAATTGATTTTACTCTTTCAATTATACTAGAACTCTTTTTATCTATTTTTTGAATCTCATCCATTAAATCTTTATCACCTCTTTTTATAGCTTCAATAAACTCATCTGGCAACTCACAATTTGAAATTGCTTTCTGGGCTAGTTCTTCCCACTCTTTTCTCTTTTCTACATCTAAGGCGTCAAGCTTCTTCCAAAAAAACTTATTTGCATTCCAATACCCATCATATTCTTTTTTTTGATCTTCAGTCATTTTAGATATTGCCATTACATAATCATGATAATTATCAAAATCTGTTCGGGTCATGGATGATTTTCTTGATTCATCATCCGCTCCGCTATAAATAGCTAAACGGTAAAAACCTTTAAAATCTTCACCGAGAGTCTCCATAATGAATTTTAATATCGGATCATATCTCTTTTTTAATTCATTGTATTTCTTATCATCATATTTAGATAAATCTATACTTTCTTGATTTTCTATTACTTCATCTTTTTCATTTGATTTTACTGTTTGCTCAAAATATTGACCGTTTGCCAACATTCTATTTGCCTCAGCCATCAAAGTATTTACAATATCTAGTTCATCACTTAATGCTATCTTATTCTCTTCACTTAAATTTTCTACTTGATTAATAACTATATTACCTTTTTTAATGTACTCTTCTAAATCATTCTTATTTAAACCTGAGAGACTTAAACTTTGAAAATCTTGCAATAAGTTTTTTATATCTGATAAATCAACTTGTTTTTGATTTTCTGACATAGGATTTTTTAATAAAAATTCTATTCTTTGATTGGCCTCTTTTGTCTTTTGTACAATTGTTAGTTTATAGGTTTTTACAGATACCCCTTCTATTTTATATTCTTTTTTAGATACATTTTTTTTAAGTTTTTCACACAATGTAATAAATTTTTTCAAATCTTCAATACTATTACTTTCATTAATTTTAAAAGAAGAAAAATACTTTAATTCATCTTCGGGCGTTTTTTCTTGTTTTGGCTCTATAGGCTCTGGAGTTTCTTCCATCCGATTTATTGTTGTCTCAGACATATTATTCTCTTGTGAAACAAGGTCCTTTTTATTAACTATATTATTTACAATTTCTTGAAATTTCTTTATATCTGGAAGCTTTGCTTCTAATTCTTTATTTTTATTAACAAAATATACTTGCCAAGAAAGAAGTTCAGTTTTTTGAGAAGTTGTCATTTTTAAAGTAAGTGCATTCTTAATCTCTTCAATAACATTACTAATAAATTTTATATTTTCTACTTTTTTATCATCTTTTAAATCTTTGATTCTTTGAATTAACTCTTTTACTTCAAAATTTTCAATTTCTAAATTTTCTTGTGAAGTCTCTTTATTAAAATTTTCTATTGTTGCATTCATCTTCTCTAGCTCTGATAAAGTCTTTTTTGGATCTGACGAAGTTACTGCTTCATCTTGGATAGGTTCTGTTTTTAATTCTGCCACTGGAATTTCTAAATTATTAACAGACTGCCTATCAATAAGGATCTCTGTCTCTTCTATAATTTGATTTAATTGATCTTTTAATTCGTTTAATAGATCTAACTGCTCCTCATTGTTTGTTTTTTTTGTTTCTTCTATTTCTACTTCCAATTTTCTCAAGAGTTCTTTTTCTCTATTCTCGTTCTCTTTTAGTTTATTAATATTTCCAGATATAGCGCCAATATACCTCTCATAATCTCTTAAAAACTCATTAATTATATTTACTATTTTTTGTGTACCATTAGTTTCTGTTTGCTTAGAATTTTTTGATAAAAATTCTATTTTTTTTCTTGCGTCTTGAATATAATTTTCAATTACCTCTTTTTGTTTTGCGCTAGACACTTCTTCTTTTAACTTTTCACCTAATGTAATAAAGCTTTCTAGATCTTCAACATTATTAATCTTATCAATGTCAAATTTGAAGAAATCATCTAATTTTTTACCTATAGTTTCTGACTTTGTCTCTTCATTTTTTTTATCTTTTGATTGATTTTCCAAATTTACCTTAAACCATTTATCGTAAGTGAAGTCTGGATCAGATGATTCTTTTATATCAGCTATTAGGCAAACGTCTATAGTATCGTCAAAAGATGTTAATTCATTATTTGGCACATAAATTTCAACACAATATCCTTCTTCTGAATTAAATATTGCTTTAGATTCAGCTATTTTGGCAGGATATTCCTTATCTTCATCTATGGTAACTAAATTCTTTTTCAAAAACATTTTCTCAACACTATCTATGATTTCTTGTGGAATTTTGTCTTGTTCCAAAATTAGATTTTCTGTTTTCTCTGGAGCAATTTCTGTGGATACTGCACTAGACGTTGCAAGAGAAAAATTCTCTACTTTATCCCGCAAGACTATAACATCTTTTTTCAGTTTTTCTAGCTCCTCTATTTTTAAATTAATATCTTTAAGCTCCTGTCCCTTAAGCTCTTTTGCTGAATTTTTTAAAGACGCAATACATCCCCTCACATCCTTTAAAACAATTTCGACTTCTTCCATAACCAAAGATTCTGTACTTTTCTTTAACAATTCAATTGCTTTTTGTTTTATAGGCTCTGGATTAACCTCTGGTTTATAAGTATCTCCAATATATTTGCCTGGCATGAAATCATTTCCCATACATTTGATATAAAAATTAATTAAAATTAATATTTAAAAAATTATTTATTTAAAAACTTTTTTCTTAAACTATTTAATCTTTTTGAATCCAAAATCTTCTGAGCCTCTTTCATTATTTCATTTTTTCTATTTTTTATAATATTTAGCTCTGCCATTATCAAATCAAGTTTTTTTTCTTTTTCTGTTTTTTTTGATCTTGTATTTTGCATAATTTATTTTTTTATTGATTGCATTATTTCTTCAATAAATTCATCTAATCCATTTTTTAATTTCTCTTCAAAGTTTGGAATATATTTTGAAATCAAATTTTGTAACTTAGAAATATCTGGAAATTCAGATTCTTGTAATAATTCACCATATTCTTTTATTCCTTCTTCTGGCAAATTATCCACCACAATAAGTCCTATTCTTCTATTAAATTGCATTTCTAAATTCGATTTAAATGCCAGCATGTCAGCTTCTGGGAGATTGCTAAGACCAGCATCTATAACAATATTATCAATTATTGTTTGAAGCGGATCTATTTGTTTGTTTTGTTTTTTTCCAAATAACATATTTTTGTTGTTATTTATTCATTTTCAAGACGAATAAATATTTATTTTATTATTTAAATTAATCATAATATTATACCACCTTTATATTTCTTAGTCAATAGTAACAATAAGATAATGCCTATTATAAGCCAAAAAATGCTCATTATCATGGGCAGTCTTATACCCACCAACATTGGCACAGTATCCATTCTCAAAAATTCCATCATAAATCTTATACTCCCATAGCCTATTAAATAATATGATATTATCTTTCCCTTAAAATACCCCCTACTAAGAGCCCTAAACAATATTACAAATAAAATTATATTAAGAATTGATTCGTATAAAAAAACAGGATGATGATATAGCCCTGTATCCTCTACATATATAGCCCAAGGCAGACTTGATATTTTTCCATAAAGCTCTCCATTGAAAAAGTTTCCCCACCTTCCTATAGCCTGTCCAAGTGGAATCACAAGGGCAAATAAATCAACATATTTAAGAAAATCTAATTTATTTCTTTTGGAATAAATATACAAAGTTAATATTCCGACAATAACTGCACCTTGTATTGCTATTCCACCATTCCATATTTTTAAAATATCAATTAAATTGTATCTATAATAATTCCAGTCAAAGAAAAATACACTGTATAGCCTTGCGCCAATTATTCCCGCGACTAATAAATAAAGATAAAGATTTTCAATATGATTTTTGTCATAATTATTTTGTTTTTTCGTAATTTTTCCTATCACAAACATACTAATCAAAACCGAAAATACAAAAATCAAACCATAATAATGTATTTTTATTATTCCTAAATCAAGTAATATTGGATTTGGAACTATATTTATCATTTGTTTTGAGTATTTTCTAAATCAACTGCATAAAAAATTTGTTGAAGCACGTCCTTTGGAACAATTCCTTGAAATCTAGATCCATTTACAAAAATTGTTGGAGTACCTTTTACGCCCGCCTTAAGTCCCGTTTCTAAATCTTGAGAAATTTTTGTATTATATTTTCCATTATCAATACATTGTGAAAATATATCCATATTTATTCCCAAACTTTCTGCCATGGTATTTATTTTTTCTCTACTAAAATCAGACTGATCCGAAAACAATTTATCATGCATTTGCCAAAATTTGTTTTGATCATTTGCACAATATGATGCTTGCGCCATTAAATAATTATCTGTAATAGGAAAATTTCTAAAAATTAATTTTATCTTCGTAGAATTTTCTTTTACAAAATTACGAAGCGCTAAATCAAAAATCTTACAATTTGGACATGAAAAATCCGCGAATTCAACTATTGTCATCATTGCATTTGGATCTCCTAAAAATGGCCTGTCAGAAAGCTCTAATTCTCGTCTATCAACACCCTCTTCTTTTGCGCTAAATTTTCCATTATATTGAGAATATCCTCCAGCAACACTACGACTTATTGAACTCATTATATTACCGTTTTCAATATCATTTTTATATTTTATAACAGTTGAAACAAAATTAATGACATAAAACATAATAAATAAAAAAATAAACAGTAACAATAGAATCCACCACTTAAAAAATCTTCTTATTCCTTTTTTTGTTTTTTCTGTCATATATTTGTTTGTTAATTTTAGCCAGAGACTGATTCGCCTTAGGCGGAAATAATTTTTTCTATATTATATGCAATTCTCAAAACATTTTCATCTTTTAAATAGTCTCCCATAATTTGAAGTCCTATTGGTAATGGTTCTTTTGCAATTGGAATTGTTATTGCTGGAAGTCCTGCAATATTTGCAGAAACTGTAAATATATCTGAAAAATACATTGTAAGTGGGTCTGTAATTGATTTTAACTTAAATGCATGCCCAGGGCTTGTTGGCATAAGTATCCCATCAATAGATGAAAATATTTTTTTGAATCTTAATTTAATATCTCTTTGAACATCTAATGCTCTTTTGTAATAAGCATCTTTGTATCCGCTAGACAAAACATAGGTTCCTACAAGGATTCTTCTCTTTACCTCATCTCCAAACCCTTTGCTTCTATTTTTTATATATAGCTCTTCTAAATCTTTTGCTCTCTCATTATTTCCAAAACGCAAACCGTCATAACGTGCCAAATTAGAAGATGCCTCAGCTGACTGCAAAATATAATAAACCGCCAACGCATCATCAGAAAACGACATATCAATTTCTTCTATCTTAATATGCATTTTCCTAAGCATTGAAATAGCTTTATCAAAATTTTCATAAACATCACTATCAATAGAATATTTATAAAAATCTTTTGGAATAGCCAAAGTAAAATCTTTTATATCTTTTTTTATTGTTGATAAATTTATTTTTTTCGCATTAAGGCTAGTAGAATCTTTTTTGTCATTATGAGATATAATATCAAATACAATAGCTGAATCCTCAACGCAGTCTGTGAGCGTCCCGATTTGGTCAAGTGATGAAGCTAGAGATACAAGTCCGTATCGTGAAATTCTTCCATAGCTTGGTTTAAATCCACACACCCCACAAAAAGACGCTGGTTGCCTTACTGATCCTCCCGTATCACTACCAAGTGAAAAAACAGCATGATCTGAAGATACGGCACAAGCTCCCCCTCCACTTGATCCGCCAGAAACTCTATTTTTGTCATATGGATTTAATACTGGACCAAAAAAAGAAGTTTCATTAGAAGAGCCCATTGCAAACTCGTCCATATTATTTTTGCCAATAATTATAGCTCCCTCGTTCAATAGATCTGTTACAACTGTAGCGTCATAAGGTGCAATATAATTTTCTAACATTTTAGATCCCGCTGTTAAAAGCTTACCGTTCACCAAAATATTATCCTTTATAGAAATTGGCAGCCCTTCTAACTTTCTTAATTTTTCTCCATTTTCAATTTTTCTATCGACATCTTTTGCAAAATTTATTGCATCATCTTCAAAAATTGAAATAAAATCATTTAGCTTGTCTTTTTTGATTGATTTTATAGATTTTTCAACTAGCTCTTCGCAAGAAAAGACTTTTGCTCGTAAATCGTTTAGGGTTGAATTGATATTCATAAAACTTTTTTTACTTTTAAAAAATTGTTATCACTATCTGAAAATTGACTAATTAGATTGTCTTTATTAGATTCTAATACAATATCCCTTCTTGTTTCTAGACTTAAACCATCATCACTTTTTAGATCCTCTGAAAGTTGATAATTTTGTATTTTTTCTACATAATCAAAAATATTACCGAGTTGTGATATAAACTTTCTACTTTCGGCCCTTCCTATTTCAAGCTTTGAAAGCTTTGAAAGATTTTTTAATCCTTTGTCATCTATTTTCATTTTATTATCTAATTATTTTTTGAAATTCGTTTTCATTTATTATATCGAGTCCCAATTTCTGTGCTTCACTATATTTTGATCCTGGATCATCCCCGACCAAAACATAATCTACATTTTTGGAAACCGATGAAGAAATCTTTCCACCCTTTAATCTTATAATATTTTTTGCCTCATCTCTTGTAAAACCCTCCAAAGATCCAGTAAGAACAAAGATCTTGCCATTTAATTTTTTTTCTACACTTTTTTCAGAATTTATAGAAACTCCCAAATCCAACAATTTTTGAATTATTTCTTTGTTTTTTGAATTTAAAAAATATTCAAATAAGCTTTCAGAAACCGCTGGTCCAATATCTTCTATATTTTCAAAATCTTGTTTATTAGTATTAATTAAGTTTTTGATATTTCTAAACCTATTTGCCAAAGAAATACTAGTTTCTTCTCCTACATGTCTTATTCCAAGAGAGTATATAAACTTTGCAAGATCAATCTTTTTGCTTTTTGAGATAGCCAAAATAAGATTATCAGCAGATTTTTCAGCAAACCTCTCTAATGGAACAAGATCTTCTTTGCGGAGCCTAAAAATATCTGAAAAATCCTTTAATAAACCTTCTTCTATGAGCTGTTCTACAATTTTTTCTCCTAAACCATCTATATTAAATGCTTTTTTGGAAACAAAATGAATAATCCCTTCCTTTTGTTTTGCATAACAATTTTTGTTAGAACAATAATAATTTACCTCGCCTTCTTTTTTTACTATGTCAAAATTACATGATGGACATTTTTTTGGAGTATGAATTATTTTTTCTTTTCCATCTCTGAGGCCTTTTATTACTTCAACTATATCTGGAATAACATCTCCCGCCTTTTGAATAATAACTGTGTCTCCAATTTTTAGATCAATTCTTTTTATTTCATCAAAATTATGTAGCGTTGCCCTTCTTACAACTGATCCTGCCAAATTTCTTGGCTCTAATACAGCGACTGGTGTAATGGCTCCAGTCCTTCCAACTTGAAAAATAATATCTACTACTCTTGAGGTAACCTGTTCTGCCGGAAACTTATATGCACACATCCACCTTTCTGTTTTACCGATATTTCCTAATTCTTTTTCTATATTTATATTATTTATAACAATCACAACACCATCTGTCATATAATCCAGTGACTTTCTTTTTGTTTCCCACTTTTTCAAATATTGTTCTACTTCCTTACTATCCTTGCAATATTGATTATGTTCACTTACTTTAAATCCGAAATCTTTTAAGATATTATGCTCTTCTTCATGTGTTTTTTGGGCCAAGTCTTCATCAAAATAATACGCAAAAAAAACCAATTCTCGCTCTCTCACAACATTTGGGTCAAGTTGCCTAATACTTC
This sequence comes from Candidatus Komeilibacteria bacterium S5_K13, assembly GCA_019248485.1. Lineage (GTDB taxonomy): Bacteria > Patescibacteriota > Patescibacteriia > UBA1558 > S5-K13 > S5-K13. The sequence goes on from JAEHGL010000012.1 coordinate 11,199, forward strand.
CGGCTGCTATATTTCTTGGATTTGCAAAAGGCTCTAACCCTTCTGAAATTCTTTCTTTATTTATTTTTTCAAAGTAAGATTTTTTTAAAACAACCTCCCCCCTTACTGTTAATTTCTTTGGGATTTTTCTTTTGGAATCTGATAATTTTAGAGGTATGCTCTCTATTGTTCTAATATTATTTATTACATTCTCACCGATTTTACCATCACCTCGAGTTGCTGCAGTTTTCAAATCCCCATTTTCATAAGTCAAAACTATAGTTAATCCATCTAATTTTAATTCACAAAAATAATCGTAGTTTCCCGTTGCTATCTTTTTATTTTTATCTACCCAATTTTCAAATTCATCTACAGAAAATATATCCTGCAGAGATAAAACTTGAAAACCGTGTGAAATTTTTTCAAATTTATCTAACGGTTTTCCAGAAACCCTCATTGAAGGAGAGTCATTTGAGAGAAATTGTGGGAATTGATTTTCTAAATCACTCAATTCTTTTTTCAAAGAATCCAGTGCCTCTTGAGAAATTTCTGATTGATCCAAAACATGATAAAGATATCTGTGATACTCTATTTCTTTTTTGAGTTTTTCAATTCTATTTTTTGCTTCTTGTTTATTCATTATAACTAAATTATGTTCTTATTGTATAATTAACCACATTTGCTTAGTGGCAGAGTTTTCACCATCTTCAGCTACAATATTTATTAGATATTGACCAGGCGATTCTTCTTCTAGAGAAAAAAAGCACCCGTCCTGACGAAAAGATGTGGGCATAGATCCAGTTATTATGCATCTTGGCGATTTTCCACCTATTATTTGAATTGAATAGTTATATGGCACTCTTGTTCCAATATTTAAATATTCCGGCGATGCTATAAAAAAATTCTCATTTTGAGACAAATCCAGATTCTGAATGTCAACATCTTTTATTAAAGATTCTTCTGAAAATATTACATAATCAAACAATCCCGAAAGTGGAGCAAATCTTTTGAAGTTAACGCTTAATGCTTGTTTATTTGCTCTTGAACTTCCCTTAGGATATTCTGCCACACTTCTTATTTTATATACATTTTTAAACATTATGGGAGTATCTCCATAGTCAAAGGCTTGTATTTTTAGATTGCTAATATTACAGTAAAGAGCCTTTATTCTAAACTGATATGCCTTACTTGCTACAAATAAACTTCCTCCAACAGAATCTATATGTTCTAGATCTTCATCTTGGGATTTATTTAACAAAGATTTTTTTATATGCTGAAGATTAGAATCAATTCCCCAATAAATTTGTTTTTCATCATCCATATTCCACTCATTTGACGTAAGCTCTATCCACGACTTATTATCACAATCATCATCCCAAGATAAATTGAGATAAGAAAGCTCACTTCCTTCCGCAATTTTATCTGGATTAAAAATATCAAATGAAAAAAATTCATTTTTTTGAATACCTGTTACAAGCTCATTTAATTCATCCGTAACTTCTGTTGCGATCTCAACATTTCCAATAGAAAACGATCTAGATAAATATGATGGATCAGAATAATTTCCAGATCTCAATCTATAAAGAACCTCTTCATTCCCAGATTCTGCACCATGATAAGAGTGAAGTGAATTATCTATATTGGTAACTTGTATATTTTGTCTCAAAGAAATTATATTTATATACAAAACACTAGCCAAAAGTGCTGATGTAACAAGCAGGGATAAAAGTAATACAGATCCATTTTTATTTCTTAGCTTTTTCATAATGATTGTTTATATTGTCTTGATGATGCAAAATTTTGTAAAATAAAACGAATATCTTTTTCTAAACTCACTTGATTATTTGTATACTTAGCATCAATAAAAAACATAACACCTGGATGCTGATCTCTGTCTGTAATATAGAAATCCATTCTATTAAAATATATATTTCCATAACTTATATTTATCCACTGTGTCCCATTAGAGCTAGTTTGAAAAACCCCACTATTTATTCTATAAAAAATTTTACCATCTGAATTATCTATTAAAGCCAAAATGGTTTTCGGATTACTGAGGGGTTCTTCATTATAATAATCATAGTTAACGGTGCCCATTCTAATATTGCTTGTAAGTACTTCCGTAACATATCTTATTTCATTTTGAACTTTTTGTATTGCTATTATTTTGGCATGCATTCTTGTTGTTGAGACAAAAATACCCATATAAATACTTATAACAACAATAAATATTGCTATTGCAACAATCATCTCTATAAGAGTAAATCCAGGTTTGTTTTTTAATTTAAAGCTCATAATATTTATTATCTACTATCAAATTTCATAAATATATCAATGCAATGTTGTCTAATCCATCAAAAGTTCTTGTCCAATATTTTTATCTGTTTGCCAATTATATAATCTTTCTTCTATTTTTACTTCTTTAAATCCGTGCGAAGACATCCATCCAACACGCGCAACAACTTGTAAACCTATCAATTCTGGATCTCCTAACATAGCAGAGCAACTTTTATTAACTCCTAGTGGATTATCTAAATCAACATCCACTAATATTTTTTCACCGTACCCAGACGCGCATATTTGATTTATATACAAAATTCTATAAAATTGCGTTTCTGTTTTTGATGCGTTTGGATAATTATATATGCCATAATCATATTGTTTTTTAGAGTCATCTGAACTTGGACTTATTAAATAAAGTTTGCAAAGCTCATTAGTCGAAATGTCCAAACTATTATGATATGTATATGTTGGGCTTATACAATTTGCCCACGAAATGCCAATTGTATTTATTTCATAACCATATCCACCACTTAAATAATTATTTTTTAATAAAAAAGTAGCTTGCGTTCTATTATTACTTACGGTTGCATCATCTAAATATCTACTCTTGCTAGCATATCGCAAATCATCTGCAAAATAATGCCCAGACTCCCAATTAGAGTCTCTTATGATTCTTACCGCCTCTATACCTTCTCTAGCCAGATTAGAAGCTACCAAAAAATCTGCATTTAAATCATTTATTTGAATATTAAAAACAACCAAACTCATAATAGAAACAAGCGCTACTATAAAAATATATATAGCTGTCATGACCTCCAAAATACCCTGACCCCTTTTTTCAATTTTTTTAAACATAATTTAATTTGTATAAATAGAATAAATTCTGTTTGTTGATGTTGATGCCGTAATTTTCCAAATACCATCAGCTCGCAAACTTTTCAAAGATACATTACATTGCCCAAACTCCGACTTATTATCTATTGACCCATTATTATAATTATATGCAAAAATTTTCATTGTGCCTTTTGGAGAATAAAATAATATATCTAATCTATTAACATTAGTGAGCCCACAAAAAGAAGCAAAATATAATTTATTATTTACAACATATTCTGGACCCTTTAAATCATCGCTATTAAAATGTCCTTTATACTCATCGTTTTTATCTCCAAAAATTTTATAAGCACCACTAACCATATCAAAACTTATTCCATACGCATATCCTGGTATTTGATTATTAATTTTTTGTCCCGTGATAGACATATTCTGAACTAGCCTTATAGAATCTTCTATATCAAAAGATTGTAATCTAAAAATGTTATTATTTTCTGATTTTTTGTAATTTGCCAAAATCATACCAGTTATAACAAGAAAAATTGCTATAGATATAAGAACCTCCAAAACTGAAAATGCTTTTTTGTTATTCATTATATAAAAAATAAATATTTTATTATTTTATCTCCCCAAAGCATTGTGACAAAAGTTCCCATAACAAGAAATGGCCCTAGCGGAACCTGACTCATTGGTTTTTTTAATCTTAATATCAAAAGAGGTATGCTTATCAAACCTCCAATAACATATGATACCATTATTCCTAACAACAAATTTGGCCAAGACAACACAAAACCCATAAATATTCCTATAAACATATCTCCTCCACCGATCCATTTTCCACGTGATCCAAAATATTGAATAGCAAAAAACGAAAACCCAATAAAGCCCCCTAGTAAAAGATAAAAAATATTAACTCCCATAAATAGATTAAATATAAATGCATATATAATAGCTGGAAATATAAATTCGTCTGCAACAAGAGTATATTTAAAATCATAAAGACCTATAATTAGCAAAAATAAACTTATTGTAAGATAATATACAAACTCTTGTGGAGTTTTTGAAGTTGCTAAATTATAAACAAAATAAAAATAATACCCAAAAGCAAAAATAGATCCTGTCAAAATCTCCATAAAAAAATATTGAAATGCTATCTTTTTTTTGCAATATCTACATTTTGCACGAAGAAATAAATAACTAAAAATTGGAAATAGATCTAGCCAGCTTAATTCATGTTTACACGCTGGACAAAACGACCTTCCCATAATGCTTTTCCTAGCTTTTATACGATAAACAAGGCAATTTATAAAACTACCAAAAATCGCCCCTAATACAAAAAATATCAGTATAAACATACTAATATTATATCATAAACTTACTCATTTTATTAGCCTTAAATTATTTGAATTGCTAAAAGCTGGAAGCTGAAAGCTAAGGCTATTTTAAAATTTTACCCGTTTTTATATACCAAACATATATATCTAATTCACCCTGGCTCATACCTAGCTTTTTGGCTATTTTTTGCATTATTTTCTCTATTTCCACATATTTTTTGGGTGTTAATACTTTATGGGCATCTATTATACTATTATCAATTAAACTACTTATAATGTGTCTGTCTAAGATTGCATAATCAAAAAAACCAATATTTCTCAAAAAATGAGAAGCCTCTTTCATTCCAAGGCCTTTTATATTTTTGACAAGCCAAGAGCGCTTATCACTTTCTCTACTTAAGACATCCTTTATATTTCTATATTTTCTTGATAAGACGATTCTCTCTGCACGCTGTGGCCAAAAACGATGGCCAGATTTCTTTAAAAATTGAGCCAATTTTTCTTCATTCCATCTTAAAAACCCATCCGGAATAAGCTTTTTTTGAATTTCAATAGACTCTTTTGCTTTCCAATTTGACGTCAAAAGACAGAAACAAAGTTCAAAAAACCACTCATCATTTCCCTTCTTTTGAAAGCTCAAAAATTCCTTAAGTCTTTTATCAATTATTTTCTTATCTTGAGACCGTCTAACAAGTTCAATTTTTTTTATTATTTTTTTCAACCCATCAGATATTATTTTTTGATGCGTATCTATCATATATGTCTATTTTAATTCACTATGTTTATTAAATGCTAATGACTAAATACCCGCTATCTAACGGGTTGAATAATAAGAACAATATCTATTTATTTTGCAAATTAAACACTTGGGATTTATTGGCTTACAAATATTTTGACCATAGACAACTAATGAACTATTTATTTTCCCCCAATATTTTTTGTCCAAATTATTTCTCAAATACATTTCTGTTTCAAATGTGGTATTTGTATTCAAGTATCCTATTCTATTTAAAATCCTATGAACATGCGTATCTACACAAATACCTGGTTTAGAAAACGCTAAATCTACAAATAAATTTGCCGTTTTTCTTCCAACACCGGGTAAAGTTAATAAATTTTCAATATTATCTGGTATTTTAGAATTAAACTTATTTTTTAAAATAATAGCCAATAATTTCAAGTGTTTTGCCTTTGTTTTATAAAAACCGACTGGATAAACAAGTTTTTGAATTTCTTTTTGACTTGTTTTCAATATATCATCTATTGTATTGATTTTTGAAAAAAGCCTTTGACAAACCACGACAGTTGTTTCATCTTTTGTACGAGCAGAAAGTATTATAAATATCAAAAAATGAAGATTGTTATTCTGTCTTTTTTTAAAAAAATCTTCTAGTGGATGTTTAAATCCGCTATTAGATATATCTATAATATTTAAAAGTTTGGCAATACTTATTTTCATTGAGCGTTCAAAGAAGAAATATATTGAACATAAAAATCATCTACTCCATATTGTTTAGCACCCCTTATTACGGTGTCAAAATAATCCTGACTTGGATCTCCGGAACTATCATCATTTTCTACTATATAAACCCAAGCGTCAAAATCTCCTAAGGAATTATTTATTTTTACTATTCTTCTTTGATAGGTGCTTGGATAGCCCTCTGCTTGATCTAATGAATTAAAACAATTTTCATTAATTCTATATAAAACCCCCTTTACTGTTTGACTTGCTGATTCTTTAATATTTGCAAAACCTCTATCATAAAAATAAAATACATGATCATTTAAACTAGACCCACTAAATCCAACAAAGTTTCCTTCGCCACAACGAGATCTCATTGTGTCAAAATCCATATTTGATCCATAAGCAAAATAAAAAATATTCTTGCCGTCATTGAACTTTTCTCCATTTATTGGGGAATATCCATTTATTACACTTTCTCCATCTTTATAACCATCGTTATCGCTATCTTGTTGATTTATATCTGATCCATAGGCAGATTCGTAAATATCTAAAAGTCCATCAGAATCTGTATCTAAGAATGCTATTATTGCGGGTTCTTCTACTATTTTTTCTTCTTCAATAACTAGATCTTGAATTCCTATATTATCGTCTATTATTAGTTCCTCTGGGTTTATAATTTCTGTATTTTTTTGAAATTTATTAGTAATCTGACTCATAGCTCCAGTTACAATTCCAAAGATTTTAGCTCTAAACAAAAATATCCCCGCGCCAATCGCTATTATAATAATTAAAATTATTAATATTTTTATAGAAAACCTTTTTTTTGATCCACTATTAGCAGCACCTTTGATAACATTGTTAGTTTCAAATTTTTTTATACTCTCTATGTATGACTTTCTTTCTAGGTCTGGGTTAATATTTATTGTTGGAGATGGTTGTGGGGGAGTCAAATTTGGAGTATTGACTGGAGTATTAACCTGTAAATTATTTTGATTTATTTTGACTTCTAAATCTTCAAACATATTTTTGTTTTTTCCAGTCGAATGCACACCATGACGGCATACCGTGGACTGGATAAATTATTATTTACTTATCCAAAGTCCGTGAACGTTACAATAAACACGGGCTGTTATCTTATCATGTTTTATATAAAAATCCGCCTCTGGCTTGTCAGTAGGACTCAAAAATTTCTTTCCTGACTTTCCATCTTCGCTATTTATCTCAATCCACTCTATAAAATGTGCTTCTTCCATTGGATGTTCAACTGATCCGACTTTTATTCTATATCCAAAATCTGTTTTTTCTATTATTGGAACATGTTTTTCGCTCCCCGTATCTTCTGATTTTTCATTTTCTAATCTCATAGCTTGACCACAACAAACAAGCGACTCTGCTCCAATGTTTAATACTTCTACAATATTTCCACATATATCACATTTATATATTTCTTTTTTCTTGGTCATATATTTTAGTTGGTTAGGGGGTTAGTGGGTTAGGTGGCAAAGATTCTCTAATCATCTAATCCCTCCAATTATCTGATTTTAATTATTTAACTTCAAAATATGCTTTTGGATGTTTGCATGCTGGACATTCCTCTGGTGCGCTATTTGCTTCGTGAATATATCCACAATTTCTACATACCCAATAAACTTTTTCAATTCTTACAAATGTAGTATTATTCTCCAAATTTTCCAAGAACTTTTTATACCTTGCTTCGTGATTTGCCTCAGCCACTGCTATAGCACGAAGTCTTGCAGCAATATCAGAAAATCCTTCTTTCTCTGCGATTTCTGCAAACTCAGGATACATAGATGTGTATTCATGATTTTCTCCTGCCATTGCAGATTTTAGATTTGCTACTGTATCTCCAAGCACTGTCCCGCATTCTGAGTCTACTTTTATTGTTTCTCCGCTATTAGAATTAAGTTCGTTAATAAATTTCATAAGAACCTTTGCATGTTCTTTTTCTTGATCTGCAGTAAGGGCAAAATTTGCAGAGATTTCTTCATAACCCTCTTTTTTTGCAATACTTGCATAATAAGTATATCTATTTCTTGCTTGACTCTCGCCTATAAATGCCCTTGCTAGGTTTTTAATTGTTTCATTCATAAAATTATTATTAATTGTTAACTATTTAATTATACTATAAAAATCTAGAAACAAAAAACAGATTTCGACCCTCAGGGTCGCCAACCCTCAGGGTCGATGATATAATTAATTTAGTTAGACGTATCTTTAAGCACCAGTATTAAACAATATCCACTCAAAAAACAAATCACATGGATTTAAACACAACCCTCGATCAAGTATACGGAATTGGTCCAAATATTTATAAACGACTCCAAAAGCTGGGTCTGAACACGGCCAAAGATGCTATCTTTTATTATCCATTTCGCTATGAGGATTTTTCAAACATCAAACAAATTAGTGAGCTCGTTGATGGTGAGACAACAACCATACGAGGTAAAATAATACTTTTAAACAACAAACGCTCCCCTCGCAAAAAAATGAATCTTACCGAAGCGCTTATCGAAGACGACTCAGGTCAAATTCAAATTATTTGGTTCAACCAACCATTCATAAAAAACAATTTATCAGTTGGAGAAGAAATATACTTATCAGGAACTATAAAGAATTCCCTAATGGGACTTTCAATGACAAATCCGAGCTATGAAAAAACCCTCAGAGACACAACTCACACTGCTAGAATAGTTCCAATATACCCTACGACAGAAAATCTTACTCAAAAACAAATTAGATACATAATAAAAAAATGTCTTCCAGTAAGCTACATAATAGAAGATACTCTAGTAAAAGAAATTATTGAACAAGAAAATTTAATATGCCTAGGAGATGCGATAAGGCAGATTCACTTTCCAGATAATGAAGAATCTCTACAAAAAGCCAGAGAAAGATTATCTTTTGATGAAGTTTTTTATTTGCTGTGCCTTTCAAAGGCAATAAAAAATGAAAATCAAAAAAACACAGCACCCATAATAAAGTTCCGAGAAGAAAAAATCAAAAAATTTGTAGATAATCTCCCATTTGAACTTACAAAATCACAAAAAATATCTGCCTGGGACATTTTCAAAGATCTAGAAAAAAATATTCCAATGAATAGATTACTCGAAGGTGATGTTGGAAGCGGAAAAACAATTGTTGCTATAATGGCATCATATAATACTATTTTAAATGAGCATCAAGCCATATTTATGGCGCCAACTCAGATATTAGCGAAACAACATTTCGAAAAAATTATTCAGATTTTTGAGAATTCTAACATTTCAATCTGTCTTTTTACAAACAAAGAACGACTTATATACAATGGCAAAAATAAAATTGCAAAAACATTTAGCAAGGCAAAAATAATTAACGAAATAAAAACTGGTAACATAAACATAATAATAGGAACTCATTCTGTCATAGGAAAGGATGTGGAATTTCCTCACCTTGGCCTCGTAATAGTAGATGAACAACACAGATTTGGAGTTCGACAACGTCATGAACTTATAGAGCGAACCAAAGATATCTCTCCTCATTTTTTGAGTATGACAGCAACTCCAATTCCTAGATCACTTGCTCTAACAATTTATGGCGACTTGGATATTTCTAGAATCACAGAAAAACCACTGGGACGACAAAAAACCATCACAAAACTTGTTTCAAATAAAAACAGGTCTCGTGCTTATGAATTTATTTATAACCAAATTGAAAAAGGTCGCCAGGCCTTTGTAATATGTCCGCTTATAAATGACTCTGATAAACTTGGAGTGAAATCCGTGCTAAGTGAATATGAAAAATTGAATAATGATATTTTTCCTAATTTAGACATCAAATTCCTCCATGGCAAAATGAAAGAGAGCGAAAAAAATGAAATACTAAAAAATTTTGCAAATAATAAAACAAAAATATTAGTTTCCACATCTGTAATTGAGGTGGGTATTGATTATCCAAATGCCAGCATAATGATGATAGAAGGCGCAGATAGATTTGGACTCGCATCACTTCACCAATTTAGAGGAAGAGTTGGTAGAGGAACTCATCAATCTTATTGCTTTTTGTTTACAGACAATTATTCCAAAAAAACCATAGACCGACTAGAGATCCTTGAATCAACTGATGATGGATTTAAACTTTCTGAATTTGATCTAAAAACTCGTGGAAGCGGAGATTTATATGGAAATGTACAATCAGGTTTCCTTAGTCAAATAAAAATTGCTGACTTGTCTGATTTTGAACTAATAAAAAAAGCCCAGAAATGGACTAATGAAATTTTCTTGAGCGATCCAGAACTTACAAACCACAAAGAGTTAAAAGATAAACTTAGCGAGTTTATAAAAAACGTACACCTGGAATAGTGCTAAATACAAAATCCTAAATTAAAAATACGGAACAAATTCTAATATACAAATCCCAAAATTCAAACGCTGATTTATATTATGATATTATTAATAAGGCATATATCACTTTATTTATTTGCGAGCTTATAAAAATTTTATTAAATTTGAATGTAGTCAAGCGTTAAAAAACTTCAAGTTACCGATAGGTAACATTTGAAGTTTTAGCTTGACGAAATGATAAATTTTAAAATTTTTATCTGGCTCGCGACTTTTAGGTTTCACCCTTTTCTAGAAAAGGGTGAAAAAAGAAAAGATCCACATATACAAAATCTATCATCAAAAAATCCTATTTCGTGTTATATGTCTAAATTCTAATTAAACCAAAAACTTTTTTAACTCTTCAATATTTTTTACAAACTCTAAATTCACACCTTTTATTTCTATACTTTTTTCAAAACTTGGAATAATTGCGTTTTTAAATCCCAAAGAAATTATTTCTTTTATTCTTTCTTTTGTTTTTGGCACTGAACGAATTTCTCCGCTAAGTCCCACTTCTCCAAAAACAATTGTATTATCTTGAACTTTTTTGTCATAATACGCAGACATTATAGACATACAAACTGCCAAATCAAGAGACCTGTCACTGACACTAAATCCACCCGTTAAATTAATATACACATCATAAGCACCGAGATTTAAGTTTGTTTTACTAGACAAAACCGCAAGCAATAATTCCAATCTTTTTTGATCATAGCCACTTGTTGCACGTTTTGGATATCCAAAATTTGTTTTTGTTACAAGTGCCTGAAGCTCCAACATCAAAACCTGAGTCCCCTCCATAATAGCTGTTATTGCAGTTCCTTTTGCATCTTTGCTAATAGAAGATAAATAAATTTTTGATGGATTTAACACCTCTTGAAATCCGGTCTTTGTCATTTCCAATATTGCTGTTTCATCAGTAGAGCCAAATCTATTTTTCACAGCACGAAGTATTCTAAATCTATGCAACCTATCCCCCTCTAAATTCAACACACAATCAACCAAGTGCTCCATTGTCTTTGGTCCAGCCAAATCGCCTGATTTATTTACATGACTTATGATGAGAGTTGCCATATTAAACTTTCTCGTTATTTCCATGAGCTTTACAGTACACGCCCTTACCTGAGATATTCCACCGGCCTCACCCTCCACCTCATTACTATAAAGTGTTTGAATAGAATCAATTATAAGAAATTCTGGTTTTAATTTTAAAATTGCACCAATAATTATTTCTATGTTATTTTCTGAAACAAATTTTAAATTATTAATTTTTATTCCCAATCTATCAAAACGAGATTTAACAGAGCTAGAATTTTCTTCACCAGAAATATAAAGTGTATTTAATTTCTCATTTATAAGTTGAGAAATAATTGTCGATTTTCCAATCCCCGGCTCTCCACCTAGCAAAATCAAAGAAGAAGGGGTCAGTCCCCCGCCGATAACTTTATCAAAACAAGAAAAACCTGTTTTTAATTTATGTATTTCTATGTTCTTTATTTTTGATAAATCAACAAAATCGACTTTGACACTTTTCAGTTCTTCTACTTTTTTGTCTTTTTGATTTTCAATTATTGATTCTTTGTCTAGCGTTCCCCAAGCGCCACACTCAAGACATTTTCCAGACCATTTTGGAAATTGTGCACCACATTTTGAACAAGAATATACTATTTTCATTTTATTAATTTATTTGCGCTCTAATTTCATTCATATTGATACATGGACACGCCTTTGCCGCTCCCAATTCTGAATGCCCCAAAACCCTTTCTTTTGGAATATTATATTTACTCTGCAAATCCTTAATATGACTTATTAAAGTATTAAGTTGAGCCTGAGTAATTGTTTCTTGAGCTACTGCATTCCTCAAAGATTGATTTATAGGAGGAGTTCTTTGAGCACAACCAGAATAGGATATTCCAATACTATTACTATTAAAAACCTTACCTGAGTTTACTCCAACACCATTACTTGTTGTGTGAGCGCCCCTTTTCATCTCTCCTCTACCAATTACCCAAGAACCATTGCGCTCTATATAAAAGTTATATCCTATTCCCGACCAACCACTTTTTTTATGAAACGCATCAACCTCATTCCTTGTAGCAATACCAGCTGCTGTATGAATAATAATATATTCAGTTTTTGTTCTATTTTCTCCCTTAAAATCATTAGCTTTCTCAATGCTGCTACCCTCTGCGAGCTCAACTGGAGTTATAGTATCCAATTTTATCTCTTTCATTATCACAAGATCTTCATTTACAGTGCTAAGAATCAAAAACGTTGCAAAAACGAGAAACATTCCTGTAATAGAATTTATCATCTGATTTTTTGCCTCTGTAATCTTTGATTGATTTCCACCAGCAGAAACCCATTTAAATCCCGCGATACTTACAAAAATCACAGCCAAAACACCTGACGCATAAAGCAAATAATGAAATAGTGCAAAAATAAATTTTCCAAACAAATACCCGTCAACAGTAATAGGCCCAGAAAATCCAGGAAAACCAACCTCGGGAGTAAAAATTAACGGTTTTGAAGGCTCTGACACAAACAATGATTGTGCGCTTATTGTAGTGTCTGTTTCATTATTTTTTATTGAACATGTCAAGCCATAATAATGATCCAACGCAGATAAAGCAGTCTGTTGTTGTATTGCAGTCCAACGATCCCATCGTGTAACATATTCTTTAATTTTTACAGCAAAGGCGTCTTTATATGTTTGAGGAATTTGTTCTAACCCACTTATAATATCTCCATTCAAAGATACTGTCATTGGCTCATAGTTAATACAACTTACCGTATAAGTTTTGGCCTGAGTTATTGCACATACTGAATTATTAAAAGAAAACATAAATACAAAAAATAATACGGAGAAATAAATAAAAAATATTTTTGATAATCTAAATTTTTTCATACTTATTTTATAAGTGTCTTAATAACTCCATCCAAATTCTCAAAACTGACTTCTTTATCAAATTTAAGCTGATTTATAAAAATAGTAGGAGAGTCTTTAACATCAAGCACGTTTGCCTCGCCATAATTATATTCAATATCTTTTATAAATTCTCTAGAATTATAACAATCAATAAATTGCTGTGTGCTGATTTTTAAATCTGTTGCCGTTTTTGTATAAAATGCCAAATTATGTTCAGTAGGGTTGTCCAATACAATATTTACAAAATCCCAATACTTATCTTGACTTCCAGCACATCTTGCAGCAAGTGCAATGCTTTGGGAATAATAACTATTTGAAAGCCTAAAATCTTTCCATACAAAGTTAACATTGTTCGGATATTTTTGCAAAACTTGATTTATAGTTTCTACCACATTTTTTGTATCATCTGCTTCAAAATCTAAAAAACAATATACACTCACGCGAGCATCTTTTATACCTTTTATAGCATCATTTAAAAGTGGGGAAAGTTCATATTCTTTTTCAACTTGACTGTCTACTACTTTAACATTTTTTATAATCTTAAAAACATTAATACCATCTACGACAACATAAACAAAAAAACTCAAAAATATAGCGAGAAGCAGTAAAATAAAAATTGAAAGTATTTTATCTTTCTGATTTAACCCGTTAGATATATTTTTTGTCATATTGTTGTTAATAATCAATTCCAAATGATCATTTGATGATTAAAAATTGATTATTTTAATATTATTTTAAATCAATACTATATAAATGATTATTAAACTGATCTGTATAATAAACCCTTGAGTCCGCATTGTTTATATAAAGTTTATCAATAGATACGCCCCGTCCATTATTTATTGGTTGAGCTATTTTTTCTACGCCACTACCATTGGTATTAATTTTATAAATACTATAATATACACCATTTGCAACACTAGGGTCCATACCAGATCCTTTTGGTAAATTATCTGGCACAGCACAATAAACGTATTGAGAATTAGTATTTGAGAAAGCACATTTATCAACCCAAGTATTTATACCTAAGTATTGTTTTCCTGCGCCCAGCTGATCACTTTTACCGCTCGCTATCCATAAAGTTGGATTATAATTTGATCCACTATTATAAACACTGTATAATAGTTTTTCTCCGTTAGAACTCCATGTGCCCTTAAAATTACCACCCTCTACTATAAGAGAATTGAGATTTTTTCCATTCTCATTTATAAAAAATATCTCCTGCCTTTCGCTATCTATATATTTTCTATAGGTAGCCATAACTTCGTTATCGGGACTCCAAACAATTTGCACACTTCTTTCCTTTGTTCCCATTGGCTCTACAAATTTCAAATTACTACCGTCATACTCAGCCCCTACTATATAATTATAATCTTCATATGGACCTACCCATTTTGAGGCTATTTTTTCTTCTGATGCTGAAAATGCAAACTCTTTCATGTCTTTTGGAAACGTTGTAAGCGATCTATCTTTATTGAAATCATATAAGATTTTTGTTCCATCTGGATATTCAATAATAGCACGATTATTTTTATCAGACCACGTAACATTTTCTACTGAATAAAATTTCTTATCTGATAATTTTATGATTTCGCCTGAATCAGAAATTCTAAAAAAAGATTGTTGTTGTGGATCATAATAATTAATCCCATTATTAGAATTACTAAAGCTCTGAGATCTTATTGGGCTAGCTATATCTTCTTTCACCTTTGTAAATCCACCTTGAGCAAATTCATCTATTTGTGCCTCTGCTATTGTTTGTTGATTTGGATTAGTGACATCTCCCGATACAAGTCCATTTTCATCAACTTGTGTATTTTGAGATCCTTCTTCAAGTTGTGGCAAAGATCCATTTTGATTTGTCTCTTGCTGTTTTATTGTTGTTTTTGTTGTAGTGGGTGCAAAAAATGTTTTATATATTAAAAAACCCAACACAAAAATAATCAATGTAAATATAATTATTAATGCTATCTTTTTTTTCATATATTTATTAATAAAAATTATTTTTATTTTCCTAAAATTGATTCTAAAGCATACATAATGGCCTCGTCCGGACCGCCCGTAATAAGTTCGACTGCTACCCCTGGCATAAGAATAGCCTTATCTAAAAGAGACATTTGTTGATATTGTATTATTATATATATAATGATTATTAATAAAGTTATTATCGCCAAAACTACAACAGAAAGACAAATAAATACTATCATCCAACCCAAATCAGTGTTTCCACCCTCATCTTTTGTAAGCTCATCTTTTAATCCCGCCGGCGCAAATGGATTTACAAAATTTGAGAATCCTTTAAAAAAACCTAAATACTTTACTAAAAAATGAATCCATAAATAAATAATGGGCAACAAATACAAGCTATACATAAACTTCCAAGACAAGGAATATAATTTATATGTAATAAGTCTAAAACCCTTCGATTCTGGGCTTACAGAGCTTTCCTTAGATTCTTCCTTTGCTTGATTTAAGATTTTTTTTGACATTGCGCTCCATCTTCCCACTGTCGTTTCATGAGCTGACTCATTTGTTGCTGATGTCGGAGAAGTGCCTCTATTTTTAGATCGCCAACTATTAATAATTGTTGAATCGATTTCGCTCATTTTATTCCCACTTAAAAGATGTAACTAGCCATGCCCCATCTTGTTTTATTAATTCTAAATTCAAATTCTTGTAAATCACATTAGATTTAAGATCAAATCCACTTGTTTCTACTTGTTGCAACCTGACAACAGAACTTGCTGATTCACCAGAAATCACAGCCTTTGCATTAAGTGCTTTTGAGCTAATACCATAATAATCGTTGCCATTTAATTTTTCATTATTAGAAATATATGTATCCAAAACACTTCTAGCTTCTTTTGTTAAATATGAATTTAGTGATATAAAATTTTCTTGGCGATTATCAGTTGAATAAGATCCTAACCTTTCTGCAAAATTACTAGAAAGGCTCTCTACTGTTGACTCTTCTGTAATTGTTATTGGCATAACCTTATTTTCTATTTGTGGCGTAACTATTTTTTGTTCTTCTAAGGACTCTTCTTTTTGCAGAACCGGAAGAACAACATTTAGAGTTTTTTGTTTTATAATAAAAAGAGCGACTACAACAAAAAGGACAATAACAAAAACTATTATCAATATTTTTATTTGTTTTTTATTTATTTTTGAAAACATATTTTCGCTTATCCCGTCCACAGCATGCCACTCTGGCGTGCTTATGGTGAGATATATTATTATTTAATTATTTAGCATTAGGAGTGCCCTGCATATCTTTTGAAAAATCGCTAAACTCTTTTTTTGCTTGCTCTATTTCCAAAAGTTGTCTTGGGTCAGATGTAATAAGCTGATCTTCTGTATAAGATGCTTCTATCTGAATTGCTACGTGCTTATTACCGGCAAAAAATATTCCTTGGCCAACACGACCCTGTAAAAGCAAATACTTCTCCTCTTCTGTAAGAATGAACGTTTTCTTAACAAGCTCTATGGAAGCAGGAGATTGTTTTAACAAAAGCTGCATTGACGAATTTGTTACGATAGCTTGACCATAAGGAGAATTCAAGAAATCATTTACATCCTGAGTGATTGTTGTGATACCCAAATAATATTTTCTACAACGTTTTACAAGTGCAAAAATAAATTTAGCACTATCTTCTTGCTGCATAAGCCACCAAGCCTCATCAATTACCAAAATTCTCTTTTTGACTTGAGACCTTACAACATTCCAAATATAAGTAACTATAGTATAAATAGCTATTGGACGAAGCTCATCTTCTAAATCTCTTACGCTAAATACAACTAGCTTATTTGCCGTATTAACATTTGTATAAGAATTAAACAATCCTGAAAAAGTACCACTTGTATATTTTTTTACTCTCTGTACCAAATCATCTCCACCTTCCATTCCAGACAAAACATCTTCAAAATCTTGCATAAGTGGTGGCTCTAAATTATCGATATCTGAATCTGCCGTGATGTCTTTTTTTGCATATGTTTCTAAAAGTGCACGATCAACGAGAGAATCTTCTAGATGAGTTAGATTTCCCACCATCAATCTTACAAGCCCCTTAAGCGTTATTACAGCGCTTCTTATAATGTCACTCTTATTCATTTCCTTTGTCATGCCTTTTGGAAGATCAAAGGGGTTTAATTTGCTATCTGAGTTGAGTGATAAATTAATATATGTTCCGCCAACTGCTTCACATAAATGTTCATATTCTTTTTCAGGGTCAATAATTATAACATCCGTTCCAAGCATCAAAGCTCTTAAAACTTCTAATTTTATAGCGTAAGATTTTCCAGCACCGCTTGTTGCAAAAACAACTGCATTTGCATTTTGAAGAGAAAATCTATCAAACAAAACCAAACTATTGTTGTGCCTGTTTATTCCGTACAAAATTCCGTCATTACTAGTAAGCTCAGATGAAATAAAAGGAAAAGATGCAGATGCAGGAGATGAATTCATGTTATTGACCATATAAAGCTCGTCATTGCCCATTGGGAGGGTTGAGCTGAATCCCTGTTTTGATGTAAACATACATCTCTTTGTAAAAATAAGACGAGAACCAAAAATATTTTCTACATTCTCCATAACCTTTTTTAATTCCTCTAAATTTTCTGAATAAATAGTCACGTAGAATCCTATCTGAAAGAATTTTTCCGTTCCTTGAGTAAGTCTATCGCGAAGCTCTTCGATATCAGCTAGGGCGGTCTGAGTTTTTGGATCACGTGGCGCACCTTTATCATAATCAGCACTAAGTTGAGCCTCTATATTACCAACCTTATTCCTTAATTTTTTTAATATTACTTCAGAAGTAAGTGGATAATAATAAATTGAAACATCCATTGGAATAGAATAATTCAATACCGCATCAAACCATCCAACAGTAATATACCTTGGATACGTAACAATATACAAAGTATTAACAAATTTATCTCCCAGTCTTATAAAATTTGTATCTGCCTTAAAAGCTGATGGAGATATAAGATCTTTTACAGAAACAACGCCTCTCCTATACACCTTTTCTATTTCCAATAACCTCATCTTATCTGCCTCTGACTCTTTTTTAATATCATCAGTAGGCACGTTCTGGGCAATTGAATCATTATAATTTTTTAATTCTTTTTGAATTTGGTCTTTTTTAAACATATTATTATTCTTCTATTCTAATTTTATCTACATCTTTTAACTTTTGTCTTTTTGAAAGTCCCGGATTATAACAATTATAAAACAACTCTATAAGACTTGCAGTATCTAGCATAACTGATTGAAGTCCAATTCCTTCTAATCCCGATTGAACATGCCCCACTCTCCTTAAGAGTTGCTCTCTATATTCCTCGTATTGCTTCCTCTTTAATCTTACAACTGAAGATGCTGAAAACAAATTCGAAAATTTTGTAAAAAATCCCTTTTTCTTATCTTCTAATACAGAATATGGAACAATGAGAAAAAACTTTTTACTCATTATTGATTGTCCTACAAGAAGCTCTTGAAGAAACTGAATATAATCAAGGGTCTGCATTCGTAATAATTCATTTGTCTGCTGTTTTGCCGTTTGCTCTAATTTCAATAAATATTCATCTATATCAAGTCCGCGAGACTGAATAACAATTTGAAGTGGATATGAAATAGAATTTAAAAATGAAGAATATGCTTCTATAATAGCCGTTTGTTCATCTTGATTTTTCAATGCAAAATTAATCGAAGAAACCATAAGAACCGCCCGCAATGTTCCATTTTTTAACATCAACACATCGTCTTTAATATCTGAAATTTCTAATAAATCTTGAGTTGACTTTTGAGTTGGTAATTTTTTGTTTTCCATATTTTAGCCTTCAGCGTTCAATTTTCAGCTTTCAGCTCCCCAAGAACTGATTGCTAATAAATGAAGCTATTTAAATTATTTTACTTCTTGCTTATTTGTCATCGTATTATTATCAACAATGCCCTCTCCACTATATGCACCTCCTGTGTCTATAATTAAAGATATTTCTGATAATTTTTTCTTTGGTAAAGATTTTGGGATAAAAACATAATCATCCATTTTCTTTTGCAAATCCAGCTCCTTTATTATAGGGGCATTTTCATTTCTTTGCCAAACTGCAAATTTTGGTACCCTTGCAACATATTCAATAAAATCTAATATAAAATTCTGAAAAATTTTTCCATTTATTTTTAGAAATGCGAAACAAAGCGTAACTATAGATATAATAACTGCCTCTAATATAAATACATAAAACATTGATAATTTATAAGTAACAAAAACTAAAAGTCCACCTATTGAACAAATCAAAAACTGTCTTACAGTGATAGGGCCTATCACTTTATCCTCGGCATCTATAAATTGTGGAATTATAAATCTATCCATTGTTTAACTTTTAAGGTTTAGGGTTTAGTTTTTAGGGTTTAGAGGCACAGAAGAAACTAAACACTAAATACTAACAGCTAAATACTATCTTCTAAAATCTAATCTTCTTATTCATATCTAATATAGCCTTAAACTCTTCTTGATTGAGAGTCTTTTCATTTGCAATCATTTTTTGCTCTATTAATTTTTCTATAGAAATCCCCTTTTCCATACTTTCTACACCAAGTGACATATAAAGACCATAAATTTCACTTTTGCGCCAATATGAAACAGCTAACGATTTTTTAGCATACGAATCTCTTTCAAAAGAATAAATTTTATTAATTATTTTTTGAGTTGCTTCAAGTGGATTATTTGATAATCTTCTAAATAGAGATAAATTAATTTCTCCCAATTCCTCTATTGGACTTACTACATTTCTTTTTGACTTGATGTCTTCTATTTTTGGCTTGCTTGAAGGTGTTGACCTAGACACGAATGGAATAGCTGAATTATTTGATTCTATTTTTAATTCTTGAGAAGGATCAAAATTAGATAATGGTTTTTCGTTACTGGTTTTTTTTTCTACAACTAGCTCTTCATCTACGTCTTTTACTATTTGACCACGAGACTCATCTATCTTATTTCTCATTTCTACCAATAAAGTCATTAATTTACTAGATATCCCCTCATCCAATCCAATACCTAATTTATTAATCGATTTTTTTAAAATAGACAAAACATCTAATTTCTCTCTAGTGTGTTTTAAAAAGGAAAAAACAAGACCCGCAAATCTTTTTTCTAAATCTGGAACAAGTTTAATATTGTTAGCCTCCATGAGTCTTTCACAGACCTTGCGAAGGCTATATTTTTTTAATTCAATTTTTATTTCTTTTTCTATTTTTGTTTTATTTTTGTTTATTTCGTCCTCATCATCTATATCAAAATAAAAAGAGGATCCTTTTTTCCATAATTGTGGGTGAAGTGGTGCAAGAGTTTTTTCCTCCATTCCAGTGTCTATGATATCAGTATTTTGAGATATTGTATCGAAATCTTTTTGCTTAAAATCAAAAAAAGTACCATGAGAAAAAATTTTAAAACTATTATCTTGTTTTATCAAAATTTCATCATCTAAATCAGAAAAACTGCCACTTAAATTGCTGTTGTTATCTTCTGGCATTTTAACTTTATTTATAATTATTTATTTGTCCCGTTAGATATTTATTATCCCACAGGATAAATTAATTATAACACAATTTGTAAGTTTTTGGTAAGCAAAAATCTATATTTTAGAAGTGATTGTAATAATATTCTTTTTTTTATCTGAATACTTATTTTCTACTATTTGAAAACCTGTTTTTTTCATTAATTTTTCTATTTCTATCATTATAAAAGAGTGATAAAATCTCTTACCAAGAGACTCCCCCTTATTATTTTTAAATGGAATAATAAAATCTTTAAAAGTTTTTGGCATAGAACAATCAAACAAACACTTAAAATATTTTTTGAAGTTGCGCTTTTCCCATAAATTCCAATTTGTCATTATAAGTAGCCCATCCTTTTTGAGCCAATTATTCATTTTTTTAAGTAACTCTATGCGCTTTTTCTTGTTTTCAAGATGATGAAAGGATGCTATCATAAAAACAATATCAAGACTTTCTTTCTCAAAATCAATTCTTGTCATATCCCCTTCAATAAATTCAAAACCCTTTATTTTGCCTTTTTCTTGTTTTTTGGCATAATTAAGAAGAGAGTTTGATATATCAGACCCAATATAGTCAATTTCATAATCCTTTAGCAGACTTATAAGTCTCCCATTACCACAACCTAAATCTAATATTTTTATCCCGTCTTTTAAATATTTCTTGAATTCCAAAAGCTCTGGCCAAAGATTTTGACGACTTGCACTAAACTCAGATGAAAATTTATCATAACTACTCTGCATAATCTATAATTTACAATTTACTATTTACAATTTTCCCCTCGGTCTTGAGCCTCGGAGTCGAAAGATAATTGATTTATTATTTATTTATTGACTATTAAATTCTAAAATAACCAAATAGTGAATCAATTAAAAATTACAAAATTGAAAATATAAAATAACCCATGTCTCAATTATACCAAAACATCGTAAAAAAACTAATTACCCTCAAATTCAAAAATAGAGCTGACTTTGAACTACAAAAGAAAAAGCTCTGCGGAGAATACAAGGTCAAAACACTACCCAATCCTCTATTACTTCATGCCTATAGAGAACTTTTAAATAGCAAAAAGATAAAAAAAAGTATCCCACTTGAAAAAAATCTCATCACTCGTGTAACCCGAACTATCTCTGGTGTAACACCAGTAACGGTTCTTACGAAACCATATACCTGCCCTGGAACATGTATATACTGCCCGAAAGAAACAAGTATGCCAGTAAGCTACCTATCAAATGAGCCGGCTGCTCAGCGCGCAAAAGGACTCAAGTTTGATCCATACAATCAAGTTCAATACAGAATTAAAGCGCTCGAAGCCAATGGCCATGTTGTCGACAAAATAGAACTTCTTGTCCTAGGCGGTTCTTGGAATGCATATACACGAAAATATCAAAACTGGTTTATATCGCGATGTTTTCAAGCTACAAATGAATTCCCAAAAAATAATCACAGACATGAATTTTCCCTTGAAAAACAACTCAAAAAAAATGAAGGTTCAAAATATAGAATAATAGGTGTCACTCTTGAAACAAGACCAGATTTAATAAACGAAAAAGAAATAGTAGCAATGAGACACCAGGGGTGTACAAGAATTCAATTTGGAGTTCAACATACTGATGACGAAATACTCAAAAAAGTTAAACGTGGTCACCTACAAGCCGACACGATAAGAGCAACAAAAACATGTAAAGAAGTTGGACTTAAAATAGATTATCACCTAATGCCAGACTTACCATATTCAAATCCAAAAAAAGACCTAAAAATGTTTAAAGATGTTTTTGAAAATCCAGATTACAGACCAGATCAAATAAAAATATATCCATGCGTTGTAACTCGTGAAGCAAAAATACTTCATAAAATGTTTAAGAATCGTGAATATGTTCCTTATACAAAAAATGAATTGCTAGACTTATTAATAACAGTAAAGACAAAACTTATTCCATATTATGTAAGAATAAATAGACTAATCCGCGATATACCAAAGGAATCTATTGTTGGTGGAAATGATATTACAAATCTACGCCAGAATATCGAGAAGGAAATGAGACTTCAACACAAAAAATGTAAGTGCATAAGATGTCGTGAAATAAAAGACAAAGAAGTTCACCTAAAAGATGCAAAACTATTTATAGAAAAATATAATGCCTCGGGTGGCACAGAATTTTTCATAAGCTATGAAAATTATGAAAGAAGCAATATTTATGCATTTTTAAGATTGAGATTCAATAATGATAAAACAAAAAACATTTTTCCTGAACTAAAAAATTGTTCAATAGTAAGAGAAATTCATGCCTACGGAAAACTAGTTCCTCATAATACAAAAGCTCTTAAATCTTCTAGTCAACATATTGGTTTTGGAAAAAAGCTAATGAACGAGGCTGAAAAGATATCTCTTCAAAATGGATACAAAAAAATTGCTGTTATCTCTGGTATTGGCGTCCGAGAATATTATAAGAAATTGGGATATAAATTAGAGGGTGAGTATATGACGAAAAGAATTTAGAATGATGAATGATGAATGATGCTTGCCTATAGAGAAAGTCAGCCTTTGGCTGAAGAATTTAGAATTTTGAATGATGCTCGCCTTGGCGTAGCTGAAGCTCCGCTTCGGCGAAGCCAGGAATTTTGAGGGCGCATTTCTGTAGAGATGATTCATGAATCATCTCTACAGAAATGCGCTCAGGGATAATCAAAAATACATTAAATGCTATAATAAAAAGCACCGGGAATTATTCCAGTGCTTAGATTTTTCTATTCAAGCTTTGTATATTGATAAAATTGAAACTCCACCTGATTACATCTAGGAAGATAAAACTTATGGTAATCATAATAACACAGTTCTTTATCGTGAATAAAATATATAAGTGATAATACCCACGGAGCCCAAGAACGCCTAATAAGCTTTTCTGAATAATGTTTTACAACATAAGCACCCTTTTGATCATTTTCGATTATATAAAAATCAGAATCAAGGATTTGTTTGTCTCCATCAATTTCTTGATAAATACAAATATCCTTTTTTTCAACTCTCTGATATATCAACTCTCCATTATAAAAGCTTTCAAAAAAAGACAGTTCTTTTTCATCTGTTCCTGACCCTGCATTTTTATAAACCCAGCTTAAAGGTAGTGAGCCAAAAACAACAGATAAGGCTAAAAAAACAATTGCAGAGATTATTCCTGCAAGAACTTTAGATGCGGTATTGCGAAAAACAATATAATAAAATATCACCGCGACAATAAGTGGAATAAGCATTGTATCCTCCCTTTATAATAAGCTTCTTTGCTTACATTTCTTAAAATTACACTACCCCCAAATATACCATTTGTCAACATTATGTACTAGATGGGTACATAGGTAACACTTTATGATATTTACACGTAAAGTTAATTGGTGGCATATAGTCTAGGGTCTGATGAGGTCTTTGGAAGTTGTAAT
>JAEHGL010000118.1 GCA_019248485.1 Candidatus Komeilibacteria bacterium S5_K13
TCTCCACAAGCTTCACATTCTGGGTCAAAGCTTAGATTATTTATTGAATCAATACACTTTTGATCCAATTTTTTTGCAGTGCCTTTGTCATTGTAGTGAGATAGGTCAGTGCTTATTACTATTAGTGTTTTATCATCTATAATTTCTGCCAAATGACTTGCAGCGATTTTTATATTTTCATCACTTACTGATCCGGCTATAATAGGCGTTAGTTTCCAAGGCGTTTTTAAAATATTTTGTAAAAATGGAATTTGTACTTCAAGCGAGTGTTCTTCTGAGAGAGCGTTGTCGTTAAAACTAAATTCATCATATGAAGATAGCTTGTCGTTTATTTCTTTATCTATTTCAACATTTTCAAGTGGTGTTTGCCACTCGTCTGCGCGCGAAAGTCCAAAACCTGTTAAGTACTCATTGTGTGATGGACCAATTATTATAAT
>JAEHGL010000119.1 GCA_019248485.1 Candidatus Komeilibacteria bacterium S5_K13
TTTATAAGATTAAATATTTTTGTATTTTGATTTTTATTTTATTAGACTATTCTTAGCCTATATTTTAAGTATATCACATATATAACATAATGTCAACTGGCCATTCGACCCGTTTTGCTGGGGCATTCGACTTATTTCAAATTGGGTTATTCGGCGCTTTTTGTAGTGGAGATTCGGGGTTTTTGGCTTGGATTAGTTATGATATAATTAAAATATTAATTAATCATTCAAATATATATGTATTTAGTAATTTTAGCAGGAGGGCATGGAACAAGGCTTTGGCCTATTTCAAGAAAAAATACCCCAAAGCAATCAGAATGCTTTTTTGATAAGAAAACGCTCCTTCAGATTACTTATGAAAGAGCTCTCAAGGGGTTTAAAAAAGAAGATATTTTTATTTCTTGTGGCAAGAGCCAATTTTCACTTCTTTCTAAACA
>JAEHGL010000120.1 GCA_019248485.1 Candidatus Komeilibacteria bacterium S5_K13
TATATTTCCTAGTCCCAACAACGCTTAAAAGATTTTTGTTTTTTAGTAATTCAATATTTCCTCTTGCAAAGAGTATTAGGGGAGGAGAGTATATTTCCTTTAATAATTTTGGATAAATTTCATCAAAGCAACTTATTATATCAATATTTAGCTTTTCATATTTTATTATTTCTTCATCTGTGTTTATTATGTTTCGATTTTTGATAAATATTTTTGCAAGTTTTTCTCCGAGCAATTTTTCTATTTCGCCATAGCTAAGATTCCAAATTTTTTCCCAGTCCTCATATTGTTCATATAATAAATTTATTCGTCTAAACCCAAAATAGGGGATTAGAGACAGGCCGAGGATATATTTTGTGTTGGTGTCGGGTTTCATAATATTTGATTATTAATGATGCAAATATACTAATGAATGCTAATTATGTTAATG
>JAEHGL010000121.1 GCA_019248485.1 Candidatus Komeilibacteria bacterium S5_K13
TATGGATGCCTGATGAGAAAAATGAGGGCTATGAGCAATATAATAATTCAGCGGTATATACGTATTGATAACAGGAGCTCCAGAGGATAACCAGGTATAATCCTTGAAATTTGGAAGAGATTTTTTGATTTCTTGGGCTAATATTTTCTCTTGAGGAACTGCTAGGTCTTTTTGTAATTGCTCAAGCACAATGGGATCTTCAATGAATTTTGCAAACGGCCATAGTGGTAGAGTATACAAAAATATAGCAATACAAAATATACGAGCATGCTGATCGCTAAATTTATTTTTTATAAAAGAGTAAATATAAATTATTAGATAGCTTAATCCAATAGCAATTGTAGCTGATCCAAGAAATAAAAATGGTTTTGCGGATTGAAAAGGTTTTTTACCAAATGCAAATAATATGATGTTTAAAAATTGAT
>JAEHGL010000122.1 GCA_019248485.1 Candidatus Komeilibacteria bacterium S5_K13
TTTATCACAAAATTGTATGGGTGTGATTGAGGGATCTTTGATGTTTCCATCAGAAAAAATACCAAGTGGCATGTATGTTTGTGCAAGAAACATAAAAACTATGCAAGAGTATTGTTCAGATCAAAACATTGAAAGCGATAAATTTAAATATAAAATGGGTTATAGGCTAGAAGTACCAAGTGGTCAATATGTTATAGCTGGTGTTTATCCGCAAGGACTAGGGTCAGGACAGATAGACAAAGCAATGGAATTCAAATACACAAAATGTAATGGAGATAATTGTCATAATGATTCACTTTTAGTATTTGATGTGGGTTGTGGTAAAACATCAGAAAATATAAATTTATTTGATGGCTGGAGAATAGATTTTTTTAGAAGATTTTTTACAAAAAGCGAACAGCAAAGATTAT
>JAEHGL010000123.1 GCA_019248485.1 Candidatus Komeilibacteria bacterium S5_K13
TAGAATAAGCCAGGACTATGAAGAAAAAACAGAAGAAACAACAAAAAATCTAACAATAATATTAGAACCAGTTTTATTAATAATAGTTTGGTTAGGTGTAGTTGGAATTGCCCTCGCTGTAATACTTCCTATATATTCTCTAGTCGGTCAATTAAATAGTTACTAAAATGAGAGAAAAAGGATTTACATTAATCGAGCTTTTATTATCAATAGCTGTTATTGGTATTTTATCAATGATTTCTGTTCCAATTTATCAATCGTTTCAAAATAAAAATGATTTAAATATCGCAAGAGACACTATAATTCAAGCACTTCGACAAACGCAAACACTAGCATACTCAAGTTATATGGATGATAATTGGGGACTTCATATTGGAATATTTCAAATTTCAGGAGAAAGGGAGCCAG
>JAEHGL010000124.1 GCA_019248485.1 Candidatus Komeilibacteria bacterium S5_K13
TTTTAGCAACTCCACTTATGGAAAGAACTGCACTGTCTCTATCTATAGAAAAAGATTCTAATTTTATATCTTTATTCAAAACTAATGTTAAGTCAGATATCACTTTATACCAATTTATAGAGTCTCCCTGAATTTTTTTAACGGTAGAAATCTTATCCTCTATTTCTTTTGTGCCTGAATCCGCATCAGAAGAAGATTCATGTGCAGCTGGAAAACTCTTGTAAATATCTGCTTGATATTTAAGTGCCACCCTTGCTAAAAGCAGAATAATTGATACAAACAAAACCATTATTGTCAAAAATAACAACATTTTTTTAGCACAACAATAGACATTCTCTGTTCTTATAATTTTTTTTGATTCTTCTGGCAATACATTAATTTCTATCATA
>JAEHGL010000125.1 GCA_019248485.1 Candidatus Komeilibacteria bacterium S5_K13
GTCGGGGCAGATTTTTCTATGGATATTGAAATTGGTGAAGAATCTTTTACTAAAAAATCATCTGTTATAGAAGAAATTGCTTTTCGAGATACGTGGGGAAAAGGAATGGATAGTTTTATAGCCATGATTTATGAAAGATTAAAATTAATGTACGGACTTTTAGCTGATGATGGGTCTATTTATATTCATTGTGATTGGAGGGTTGCTTCATATATTAAATTAGTAATGGACGAATTGTTTGGTAAAGTTAATTTTCAAAGACAAATTGCATTTTCCACTGGTTGGGCATTGGGATTTAAAACATCTGCAGACAATTGGATTAAACAACATGAAATAATTCTTTTTTATTCTAAAAATCTTAATAAAAAAATATTTAATAAACAATAC
>JAEHGL010000126.1 GCA_019248485.1 Candidatus Komeilibacteria bacterium S5_K13
TCCTGCTTGAATAGTTTTTTTAAAGTTTCTTTTTCTCCATCATCTCGAGCGTCTAGTATTTTATTGTAATTTTCTAGTGAAAACTTAGAATCGATTGGAATAATTCCTTCTTTTGCAAATACTACAGCGTCAACTATTTCTCCATTGTTAAATTTGTATTGCATCTGAGGCAATTTATTATGACTTACTCGTAAACAAAGTTGGTGCGGTAAAAGTAAATACAAGAGACTTAATAGAGGATGCATTTCGCGAAAGAAAAGTAATCATTGTTTCTCCTACTACATTTTTGGCATATTTACAAACAGTTATGCAAGGTTTAAGAGCTCTTAAGATAGAAGAG
>JAEHGL010000127.1 GCA_019248485.1 Candidatus Komeilibacteria bacterium S5_K13
TCCTATAGTTTCAATACTAAAGCCTGGAATAATACAAATACGAAAAGATGGTGGCGAAATAGATCTAATGGCTGTCTCTGGTGGCTTCATTGAGGTGCTTAGAAATAAAATTGTCATAATGGCTGCTACCGCTGAAAGAGCTCAAGAGATAGATGCAGCACGAGCTGAAGAAGCAAGGCAAAGAGCTGAAGAACTAATGAAAAATATTGAAAAATCAGATGATATTCATTTTGCAAGTATTAGCGCAAATATGGCAAAAGAGCTAGCTAGAATAAAAACAGCCAATAAATGGAAAAATATAAAACATCCACACAATACACTAAATTCA
>JAEHGL010000013.1 GCA_019248485.1 Candidatus Komeilibacteria bacterium S5_K13
TTTAAACAGAGTCGCTTTTTTATTGACAAAATAGAGTCTTTATAATAAGCTAATTCAAATAGTAAAATTATCTGGAGGATAAAATGGACGAATTAACTGATCTTATCGACAAAGTTCTTAGTGGATTGCAAAAAATGTACTCATTACATAAGAGTATAGAAAAAAGAAAAGAGGAGATTAAAGTTGCAATAAGGAATGCGGTGGATATATTTTTTCAAGAAGATCTTGCTATGGAAGAGCTTTTCAGCGAGGCTACTTATATTACGAGAGAAAATGTTGCTAAGGCCATTTTTGCCAGTGACAAAAATTGGAATTTAAGTAAACATATCTACAATCACTTTTGTAATGATCTACAAGAAGAGTTTGATCCAGCAAGTGAAGATTTAGTAGAAGAGTTTAATTGTCTAAGAGATGTGGGAAAAATAATCCAGTTGAACAAGCAAGACATTCTGACGACTATAGATAGCTTGAACCACCTAAAGTTGGGTATAATTCCGATTTTATATAGGACAAATATGCTTAAGCTAGTAAGAATAGATGGAGATGATTCTGGATTTTATTTTTTTCCCAATCGCGGTATTGATTTTAACTCTTTTAAAAATCGCAAAGATATTCGTAGATCTGATTTAGATAACTATTTTGGCTCTCTTCGTCGCGGTTATGTTCCAGACAAAGAATATGTTGTTATGTTCGTTGAGTCTGATGACAACGACATGTTGTATGAGGAAGAGCTGATTGAAAATGGATTTATGAAAATGGATGTTTATACAGCTATTTTTATATATAGAATTACAGGAACATTGTTTAAAGATATTTATTTGACTAATCCTGATAAACAAAAACAAGAATATTGTTTTTCTCTTGGATGGGTAACGGGCAAGTGCTATGATGAAAATCGTGATAATCCAACTATTCGAATGTATTATGATGATGGTGTCTCTAAAAGGAATAAGAGGTATAAGTTTATTAAAGTTTTTGAATTGCCTTAAGGCAATAAAATTATAGGCATGGATTTCCGTGCCTTTTTTATTTGTGCTATAATCTTTTTATGAATCAAGTTTTATTATATGCGTTTATAGTTTCTTTTGCCCTTATTTTTGGGGCTATTTTGGGTATATATCTTAAATTCAGACGAAAGCTAATAGCTGCATTTATGGCATATGGCTCAGGTGTTCTTATCTGCGCCCTTACTTTTGGGCTTATGGAAGACTGTTGCTATTCAAGACTTTGAAAGATTTGGGCGCATTGATTACAAGAGGCCACGTATTGACTCGCAATCTGGCATGATGCCACCAAAGCTAGCTCAAATGATGCTAAATTTGTCTATTTCAAGAGGAGTTGTATATGACCCGTTTTGTGGATCTGGCACAATACTTCTTATGGCAGGAGAACTTGGATTTAGCAAAATAATTGGTTCAGATATTTTACCCCGTGCTGTATCAGATAGTAATGAAAATTTAGCATGGTATGAAAACGGTTTTAATAAAAAATTAGACTATGAAGTTTTTGAGTCAGATGTATTATCACTTCCATCAAGGATTAGTAATTTGGAAATAGACTGTATTGTAAGTGAGGGATATCTAGGAAAAGCGCTACGAGGAAATGAGTCTTTTGAATTTATTCAAAAACAAATTGCAACATTAGAAGAGTTGTACATTAAAACTTTTGAAGTATATTCTAAGATTTTAGAAGAAAAAGCAATTGTTGTTATGTCTATTCCTGTTTTTGTACATCAGACAAAATTATTATATCTTGACGTGTTAGAAAAAATTGAAAAATTTGGATTTAGACTAGATAATTTGGTGGAAGAAAAATATTTAGGAAAAAGGAAAACGCTTATTTATAAGCGCGATGATCAGAAAGTATATAGGGAGATAGTGAGGTTAGTGAGATTAGGGGGTTAGTCGGGTCATTCGACCCGATTAGAGAATTAGGATTTAAATATTAAATCTTATTATTTAAAAATAAATTTATGGCACTACAAAAACAAATTTTTAAATCATACGATATAAGAGGAGTATACCCCGATGAGCTTGATGAAAACTCGGCTCGTGAGATAGGGCTTGTATATTTATCTTTTATATCAAAGCGTACTGGCAAAAAACCAGAAGATATGAAAATTTTTGTGGCTCGTGATATTAGAAATTCTTCAAATAGTCTGCAGAGAGCAATTTGCGAGGCCATGGTTTCAAAAGGAGCAAAGATTTATGATGCAGGACTTATGTCTGTAGATGTGATTTATTTTGCTGTTGGATATTATGGTTATGATGGTGGGATAATGGTAACAGCGTCTCATAACCCAGGTGCTTATGGTGGCTTTAAAATGATTTCAAGTGGTGTAGATTGGGTCCGTGGAAGTGACTTGTGGAATCACAAAGATGAGGCGATAAGTTTTGACGATAAGCCAGGATCAATAGAAACTATTGATGTGTGGAGTGATTACCTAGATCATATTTTTTCATTTGTAGATATAGAAAAAATTAAAAAATTACGCGTTGTAGTTGACTCTGGAAATGGAATGGCAGGAATTATGATTCCAAAGATTGTTGAAAAATTACCACAAATTGAGCTTGTCCCCTTGTTTTTTCAGCCAGATGGTAATTTTCCAAATAGAAATCCAAATCCACTCACAGATGGGGCAAGTCAAAAATTATCAGAGAAAGTATTAGAAACCAAGGCGGATATTGGATTTATTTATGATGCTGATTCAGATAGGGTTTTCTTGGTAGATGATGAAGGAAAGTTTTTGCCAGGTGATGAAATAATACCAGTATTAGCAAAACAGTTATTAGAGAGAAATCCAGGCGCTGGAATTGTATATAATTTGATTTGTTCAAAAAATGTAAAAGAATTTGTAGAGAAAAATGGCGGGCGCGCTATTAGATCAGAAGTTGGATATGTAAATATGGGAACACATATGAAGAGTGATAATGGAATTATGGGAGGAGAGCTTTCAGCGCATTTTTCATATGCAAAAAATTATTATTCTGATTCAGGATATATTTCATTTCTTATTGTGCTTCAAGCAATCTCAGAGGACGGTTTTAGATTGTCAGATTTTGTAGCTGAAAATAAGAAGTGGCATAGATCTCCAGAAGTTAGTGTTCCCGCAGATAATATGATTAAAATGTTAGATAATATAAGAAATCATTATAAGGAAAATATATTGGACGAAATAGATGGAATTACTGTTGAATTTTCTGATTGGTGGTTTAACGTGAGAGGATCAAACACAGAACCATTGTTTCGTATTACAATAGAAGTCTTAAATATTGAAGATGCAGATAAAAGAAGAGGAGAGGTGATGGAAGTGTTGAATTCGAAATAATTTTTAATTTTATGTCCCCTCATCCCTAACCCTTCTCCCAAAACGGGAGAAGGGTATTTTGTTATAATTAAACATTCTCCCCTCTCTATTTACAAATGGAGAGGGGGTGGGGGTGAGGACAAACATTGAAATTATAAAAGGGCCAGCGCTTTGCGCTGGCCCCTATGTTTTATGCGAGTATAAAAATATTTAGAACTTTACCTGTACATTTTCCTTTTCTTCTTCTTTCGTTTCAAAGAAATCAAATTTAGAGAATTTTAGCATATTTGCAATCATATTGTTTGGAAAAATAAGTATTTTGATATTAAAATCACGGGCGTTTCCATTGTAGAATCTTCTTGCTGCTTGAATTTTGTTTTCAGTGTCTGAGAGCTCATCCTGAAGTTGCAAAAAATTAGTAGACGCTTTTAGGTCTGGATAATTTTCAGAAACTGCGAATAAACTTTTTAGCGTGCCTGATAATGCATCTTCAGCACGAGATTTTTCATCCATTGACTTGGCACCCATCGCCATGTTTCGTGCCTCTGTAACTTTGGTAAGCACGCCCGCTTCGTGAGTCATATATCCCTTTACTGTTTCAACGAGATTTGGGATAAGATCGTATCTTCGCTTTAGTTGGACGTCAATATCTGATAATGCTTCTTGTGTTCTTGTTTTTAGCGTTATAAGGCCGTTGTAAACAGCTATAATCCATATAATTGCAATGGCTACTATAGCTATAACAATATAAATTATTGTTGGCATAATTTTCTTTATCGAGTCGTATGACTCGATTGTTAATCTTCGTCGAATTATATAATCCGACCAAAATTTTTATTATTTTTTAAAAATTATTATTAGAAAGTAGTATCATTTTCTAATAATACTTTTATTCTAGCACTTAATGTTAATTTTTTCAATTTTGCTCTTCCTTATTATTCATTTTTTTACTATAATATATATATAAATTCAAAATAAAAATATCTGGATAATAGTCCAGACAAAAACAAAAAATATGAATATATTTTTAAAAATTTACATTAGAAGATTTTTAATTTTCTTTTTAATTTTTACTTTTTCTCTAACCTTTTTTATAAAAGTTTTTGCTGCAGTATGGTCAGAACCATCCCAAGATCCACCAGGCGGAAATATTGATCCGCCAATAAATCAAGGAACTACACCACAAGCAAAAAATGGTCGTCTTACCATAGGTAGTGACACAGCAAGCACCAATGACTATTTAACAGTTTTTGGATCTTCGAAATTAGATAGCTTAAATGTCAGTGGAAATTTATCTGTATCAAGGTTTTCAAATTTGGCCACAACTACAATAATGGGATTGATGGGTGTTGGAATTGTAAATACAGAAGCAAAAATAAAAGTAAAAATTTATGACGCAGATGATGGTCCAATTATATCTTTACAAGGGAGAGACGATAAATATAGGGGAATTAAAATAGTCACCTCTAGTTCTAATGATTTAGAAAGATGGTTTATCGGCGCAAATGGTTTTAATAATTTTGTAATAAGAATAACCACCTCGACCCCACCTTCTTCTGCATGGGACCCCCTAACAATTGATGGCTCTGGAAATATTCAGCTTGGAAAAGCGGGCTTGAAAAATTGTTCTACAACTCAAGCTATTACAACTGATTCAAGTGGTAATTTAAATTGCGGAACAATTTCTGGGTCTGGAGGAAGTTCTTTATGGACGCTTTCGGGCGGTAATATTTATAGACTTAGTAAGGTGGGTGTAAATACAAGTTCACCATCTTCATACTTACATGTAAAAATGACCTCAAATAATGTAGAGGGATTTAGAATTACAAGTTATGGTAATCTTGGTGTTGACGAAGGTTATTCACCGTTTGCTATTTTAGGTACTGATAATACTACTGATCTTTTTAGAGTAAGACAAACTGGAAAAGTAGAAATCAAAAATCTTAATAACTGCTCTAGTATTAAAACAGATGGAAGTGGAGTACTTTCTTGCGGATCTTCTGCTGTGGCTAGTAAATATGTCGGGGTTACGGGATCTACTTATAATGGAAGTAATGGTGGTTATGCGGCAGCTAATGGTTTCTGCAATACAGCTCATGAGGGTTCTCACGTTTGCACAACCAATGAAATGCTAAATACTATTAATATGGGCACCGCAACTCCAACGGAGCCGTTTTTATGGATTTTCAACGGTCCTCCAGGATATATCGCTAGAGCAAATGACTGTGATGGTAGAACAAATAATACAGCCTCAGCCTATGGTTCGGTTTGGCAAACAAGCTCTACTTTGTGGGCAAGTGGTAGGGGTATGGTAACGCCATGCAATAGCAATAATAAGTTTGCTTGCTGTAAATAAAATATTAATTATTTAAAATATAATTATGAAACATAAGTTATTTTTACCAATATTCTCTACGCTTTTTCTGTTTGTTCTAGTATCTGGGTCTGTGGCAATTGCTGCTAGTGGATCTTGTCCAACAGATGGCGGAGCTTCAAGTGGAGTCGTTTGTAGTGATAGTACTTATAAGTATTATTGTTTAAGTGCTTGTAGATCAACAGCAACAGCACCTCAATGTCCAAGTTGGAGTGGATTGCCTTGTAGTGATGGTACTTCTGGTGGTTGTATTGCTCATTGTGCAAGTGCTGACGCATGCGGTTTTTGCGCTTCGTGTGAAGCTGGTTATGAATTAATTGGATCTTATTTAACTAACCCCATTACTAAACAATGTAGGCCATTTGGAACAGTTTTAAAACTCGGCACCGACTCAATTGGACCAAACAATTTTATTCTTCAAAGTGCGGGTAATGCTTTTAACTTATTGTCAACAGGCGAAATAGGAATTGGAACAGAAGAGCCAAGTAATGAATTACATATTTATAATGAAGTTTCTGGACCAATTATAAATCTACAAGGAAAAGAGACTAATTATAGAGGACTTAGGATAGCTACCTCTATTACTGATAATTCTGAGAAATGGTTTGTGGGAGTAAATGATGAAAATAAACAGCAATTTGTTATAAGAACTAATGATATAGACGCTTTAATGATTAATCCAAATAATCAAACGATAACAGCATCTTCGCTTGCTGGCTCTGGCACTGTGTGTCTGCAGGCCAATAATGATGGATTAATTAGTAAATATGGAGGTCCTTGTGGTGGAACTGGCGGAAGTTTAACTGGTGGAACAACAAATTATATTCCAATATGGAATAGTGCAAGTACAATGGGAACTTCTACGATTTATCAGGGACTAAACGGAAATGTGGTAATAGGAGGCACTACATCTAGCTCTTATAAATTATATGTTGCTGGAAGTCAATATGTTAGTGGTTCAGTCGTAGCAAATGTAGATGGCGTTTTTCTTGGTGGAGATATATATGATACAACAGATAATTTGATGATATCTGCAGAAGATAATTTATATTTAAATATGGACTATAATGGCAATGATGATAATACAAGAAGTATAGTTTTTTCTAAAAATGCAGGCATAAACTCAACGCCTACCTCTGATAATGAGTTAATGAGAATCACTGAGAGTGGAAGGGTTGGTGTCGGAACAACTAATCCACAAAACGAATTACATATATATAATTCTTCTTCTGGACCTATAGTAAATCTTGAGGGAGATTTTAGCTCACAGTATCAGGGTATAAGAATTGGTGATAAAGATAATTCTAATATGGAGAAATGGTTTATGGGGTCTAATAATACGGGGGGAAATTATGTAATTAGAAGAAAATCATCTGCCGGCGTTTCTACAAATGATTTATTTATTGATTATGCAACTGGAAATATTACTCTAGCAACAACTACAGTAAGTGGCTCACTTAATATTAGACCACTATGTGATGGTACTTCAAATGCCTTAAGAACAGATAGTAGTGGAAATGTTATCTGTGGAACAATAACAGCAACCGGAGGTACTGGTGGAAATGTAGCTAGTGGAACAATATCTGGGCAAACGCTTATGTGGAATGGATCAAGTTGGCTTGCAAATAGTAATTTATTTAATAATGGTACGGTAATAGGGCTCGGTTCAAAAGCAACCGTTACGATATCAACTGGAAATATTGCAACAGCTGGAACAATTACTTCAGGATTAATCAACGGACAAACAATTTCTAGTTCAGCAAATTTGACAGGAACTCTTGCTGTTAGCAAGGCATTAACAATAGATACAAATACATTCGTAGTTAATGATAGTAATGATACCATTGGTATGGGTACAACAAATTCAGATCCACTTATTAATGTTCAAATTCATGATGCTGTAAATGGTCCAGTTATAAGATTGCAAAATACAAACCTTAGTAATACATACAAAGGAATAAGCATATACGATTCTGCGTCTACTAATGAAAAGTGGTTTATGGGGTCAAACAACTCTACAGATTTTGTTGTAAGAAGAGGTGGTACTACAGATGATTTAAAAATTGATACAAATGGAAAAATAATAGTAAATTCATTAATTGGAAATGGTGATAGATGTTTATATGCTAATGCAAGTGGACAAATCACCGCAACAACAACGGCTTGTAATACGGGGGGGGGTAGTTCGGGAGGAACATTACCAACTGGTATAAATGGACAAACATTAAGATACAATGGAACGGTTTTAGAAGCGAACAGTAATTTATTTAATAATGGTACGGTTATAGGGCTCGGTTCAAAAGCAACCGTTACGATAGATAGTGGGGCAATGGCCGTGGCAACTATCGATACTGGATTTGGACCAAAAGAAGTTAATTCAATAGCTGGATATTATGGTAATCAAAGTCTAAGAACGACTGATACGGTTACTTTTGGAACGACAACGATAACTCAAAATCTAACAGTTAATAACGGAACATTATTTGTTAATTCATCTAATAAATATGTGGGGCTTGGAACTTTAACCCCAGGATATAAATTGCATCTTTATCATGAAAGTGAGGGGCCGATTATATCATTAGAAGGTGATTTTGGTTCTAAATATCAAGGAATAAGAATTGGAGATAAAGATGACTCTAATAGAGAGAAGTGGTTTGCTGGATCAAGCGATAATCGTGATAGTAATGGTGATTATGTAATTAGAAGAGATGGTGATACAGATGATTTAAAGATTGATTATGCAAGTGGAGCGATTACTGCTTCAGGAGCGATTACTGCTCCAACAGCAACCTTAACACAGGGTTTGAAAATTAATACATTAACTGGTTGTACTGCTGACAATAATGTTTTAAGAACAAATTCTAGTGGAAATGTTATTTGTGGGACTGTAACTGGAGGAACTGGCGGAACAATAACAGGAACTGGACAAAATTCTTATGCAACTTATTGGACTGGCACAAATACTCTTGGATCAGAACAATATTTGAATGTTTCTCGTGGTGGAACTGGATCAGGAACATTTACTGCCGGTGGAATATTATTTGGAAATGGAACGAGCGCAATATCTGCATCGGCAGTTCTTACAAATGGGCAGCTTTTAATAGGTGATGGTAGTGGTGCCCCAACGTTAGGAACCTTAACCGCAGGATCTGGAGTGACTATTACAAATGCAGCTGGATCTATTACAGTTGCTCATACTGATCCGGGGACCAATACTAGCGTAGATAATTCAAATGGTAGCGTCATTCAAGATGTCACACTCGATACACTAAATCATGTTACGGGCATCACATCTTATGACTTAGATAGTAGATATTTTACAGAAACAGAATCAGATGCAAGATTTTTAAAATTATCAGGAGGAACTATTACGGGTAGTTTAATAGTTAATAATGATTTGACAGTAGGTTTAGGCACGTTATTTGCTGGGAATACCAATAAGACGATTGGAATAGGAACTACAGACTCAGATGCGCTTATAAAAATTCAGGTTTATGATGCAACAAACGGACCAATCATAAGGTTAAAATCTGGAAGAAGTGATACTTACAAAGGAATAAGTATATTTGATAGCTCTGCTACTACTGAAAGATGGTTTGTCGGTGCGTCATCAGCACAATTTGTTATAAGAAGAGGTGGTAGCACGAATGCTTTAAAGGTGGATACAAGTAGTAATATTGAAATGAGCAATGCTTTAAATGTGAAAGGTGCTATATCATCAGACACCTTGAAAGAAGATCAATCAGATGATTCTGAAGGCAGATGTTTGTATGCGAATAGTGAGGGTGTTATAAAGGCGAAAACAACTGATTGTGGTGCGGGTGGAGGAGGAACAATTTCGGGATCTGGTACGATAAATACACTTCCAATGTGGATAAATGATGGCACTGTGTTGGGAGACTCTCCTATAAGCGTTGATGAGTATGGTAATGTAATAGTTTCTTTACCATAGTTTAATGAATTATAGTTTTAATAATATTTTTATGAATAAGATTTCTAAAAATAAAAATATAGTTATCATTTTAATTATTTTTATAATATTTATTTTTGTTTTTTCCATATATTATATTTTTAATAAACGCATTAGCGTTTCGGCTCAAGAAAGTGAAGATTCTAAATGTTTTATTATTCATTTTGGAGGTCGTAATCCATATGGCGAAGATGAATATGGAACATATTATGATTTTAAAATATGTACCAATGGATTTTATGTTGATACTGATTACTCATATGCAACTTTTCACGGAGACCATTTTTGGTACAGTGGAAAGTTTTCTTTGGGGACTATCAGAAATATGGCGGCTATAAGCAATTTGGATTTAAGAACTCTTAGCAATTTTTTAATACGCTCTAGTGCTGACAACAGGATTGTTGCTTTTTTAAAAGCCCCAAATGATTTTTATGTTTCTGGTCTTCAGTCATTTATTAATGCACCAGAAGAACTAGGAAATTCATTTAAAGTGAATATATCTTCGAAAACAATGTTATATATAGACAATCAAGGAATTTTACATTATAAATTAGGCCTATTTAATGAAAATAAGCCGCTCCAAGGAGCAACCAGTATATCAGCAGGAGATGATTATACATGTGCAATATCTAATAATAATCTTTATTGTTGGGGATTAGATTCGGTCAGAATGTTTAATTACTATGGGCCATTCTATATAGCTAGTGGTAAAATAGGATTTTCAGGAGAGACAAGACCAAGTATTATAGGTGATTGTGTTGATTGCTTTGCTTCTACTACCATAGGTATGGGTGTTTATAGTGCATATAAGGTTGCTTTGCCAGGCAGCGTTCAAAATGTTTCTTTGGGCAGATATCATACATGTGCAATATCTAGTAATAATCTTTATTGTTGGGGTTTAAATTCTTCTAATAGCGGAAGTGTTTTTTATGCAATGAAACAAAGAGAGTGTTCTCTCGGGTTTAATCCAATTACCCCTTCTACAACGCCATTGTCAAATATATTAAATCCATCACGGATTTCTTCAGGAGATTCTTATTCTATAGCCGTTAGTAATAATAATATTTTGAAGCGTTGGGGTGGAAAAAATGTTCAAATTGGACAAGAATATGGAACCTTTCTTTCAATTTATGCAGATTTTTGTGGTCCTTCTAATACGCCAAATTCTATAAATAGTGCTTTTGCGATTACAGATATAGCCAGTGGTAAATCAAGCGCATCTGTTGATGGATGTTATGTCGCAAATAGTAGATTATATTGTTGGAATAATGCGAATTTGACTCCAATAATGATTAATTCTGGCCCCTTATCTAATGGTATATCTAGAGTTGTTTTTGGAGAAAGTCATGCCTGTGCTATTGCGTCGGGTAGTGTTTATTGTTGGGGCGCCAATAATAATTACCAATTAGCAAGCTCAACTATTTCAGATGCAAGTATTAGTTCCCCAGTTTTAATCAATTTGGGCACGGGTGTTTCTGTGGTTGATATTAGTGCGGGGGATAATCACACATGTGTTGTTTTAAGTAATGGACTTGTAAAGTGTTGGGGTAAAAATTGGTATGGTGAAATAGGCGCACCTGGTGAAGAGTATGCAGCAGATGCAACATCTTCGGTAATAACAGTTCCGCTTATAACTAATGCAACAAAAGTTGCTGCGGGCAAGAGACACACTTGCGCTATTATTAGTTCAGATACCATTAATTATGAGACCGTGAGTAATGTAGTAAAGTGTTGGGGTGCTGAGGAACCCGCCATTAGAGGCAATGGAATAAATTGTGTAACCGGTACTTTTAATAATTGGAATTATAATAATAAACATCCAGAACCATCATATGTTACTATACCAACTTTTTATACGCTGCCGTGATAGAATTGTTAGAATTTTTAATATTTTATAAATATTTTTTATAGTTGATATAAAAAATCAAAGCTAATGCTAAAAGTTTTTGTAAATAAAAATAATAGAATTCTATTTTTCGCAATTATAATAATTGTTGTTTTTTCTTTTGCAATAAATACAAAGTTTATAAGCAAAATATTGTTTGCAGAAGAGGAAGAAACAGAAAATCCAGTAGGATGGGCTTGGAATAATATTTTTGGCTGGCACAGTGGAAATTGCAATGGAAATTATTATGGTGAGTATAAAGATTTTTGTGGTATTAGCGTGCCTACTATTTTAGATGTTAATTTTGATAGTCAAGATTTTGATTTTGTAAATAATAAAGTAAAAGACAATTCCACGCCAGAAAGCTCTGTAACTGGATCATTATATGGTATAACTTCGGGAAACATTAGAAATAGAACGGGAAATTCCAATTTCAACCAGTCTCTTTATTTTGACGGAACGAGTTCTTATATAAATTTTGGAACAAATAATCGGTTTAAGATTTCTGATAACAATTCTTTTACTATAAGTGTTTGGTTTAAACTCGATCCTGTTTCAGTAGATGATTATAGTATGATATTTTCAAACGGAAATAGTCAAAATGGACAATACCAGTGTTATATTCATGATAGAAAAATTATATGTAGTATTTCTGGTAATTCTATTACGGGTCTTATGCCAATAGAATTTAATAAATGGTATAATTTAACAATTACATATTTAAAGGATATAGATACATTAAATGCGTATTTGGGTAATTATTCTATAGATGGTTTTACAATAGATAGTGGTTATAGCCAAGAGGATGTAAATATTAATAATAATGTAAACAATGATTTATTAATAGGAAAAGGAGTAATAAGTGGGTCAACGAACAGATATTTCAAAGGAGAGATAGATGAGTTTAGATTTTTTGGAAATTCACTGACAGAAGAGCAGGTCGGGCATAATATGCTTAACAATTCAAATTATTCTATTCAGATAGATAATACGGACGGAAATATTTCTGGTTATATGTGGAATCAGGGTCTTGGCTGGGTTTGTTTGGGCACAACTTGTTCTTCAGTCAATCTTCCAAGCGGTGGTTTTTCATCAAGTCTCTCAGACACTAAGTTAAATTGGCAAGGTAATATTGGTTTGGGTATATATCCAAACATGATAACTGGATGGGCAAAGGTGCTTAACTCAGATCCAGTACCAGATCCAAACAAAGGATGGATTTCTTTGCAGGGACCTATTGTTCCGCCAACAGGATCAAGGACATATTCAGAGTGTGCTAGTTGTGTCACAAGAGATAGAGAAGATGGGCTCGTGGGTTATTGGAAGTTTGACGAGGGGTCTGGTGATGTTGTGGTAGATTCATCTGGATTTGGTAGAGATGGAAGAATAATTAATTTTCAAGAAAACAATTGGGTTTTGAATAATTGTGTTTTGAATAATTGTTTTTTATCGAACAATCGGGACAGTTCTGTAAAAATTGATAATATAGAAAAAATAGGTTTTGGAGATTTTTCATTTGAAGTCTGGGTTAAGATGGAGGATTATATGGAAAAAGATGGATATATATTAGGATTTCCAGGCGTAAGAGAATCAAATTTTCAAATGTTTTTTAATAAAGACTCTAAATCAGTAGAAATAGATTTTTTGGGTTTAAGAATTACTAGTGATGAGTCAAAAAAGGTTTTGGACAAAAAATGGCATCAACTCGTTTTTACGGCAGATAGACATGGCGAAGGAAAATTTTATTTAGATGGCACGATGATTAAAAATATAGATATAAGCCAGTTTTTGGAGGAAGATATCCAAGATTCAAAATTAAATATAGGAGGAATTTCATTAAGTAATATAGAAGCCCTAGAAAAGCAAAAAGATGAGAAAGGCGATTTGTCGACTACACGATTTGGCAATTGGGGCGGTGAAATAGATGTGCTTCGAATGTATAAAAGAGCTCTTAATCAAAATGAGGTTGCTTATAATTATAAATATATAGAGAAGAAGAATTGTTCAGCATGTTTTGATACAATAGAAAATACAGATCCTCTTGCGCAAAATATTTGTTATGAATGCAATAATTGTTATTTTGATATTGATGCAAATGCCAGCGCTACTGATTTGTCGTCTTCTTTTTATAAGTGTGATACTTGTTATCGATGTAATAGATATGGACTTGTTTTTGATTCAAATACAGCAAGTATTAAGGGATATGCATGGGGAGGAAATAGTTTTGGGTGGCTTAAATTTGGTCCAAGTCTAGGATCGGGAATATACAGATCTTATGTTTCAGGAAGATATGGTAATATATATAGTAAGGGCAATGTAGGATCTGACTATTCAGTTACTCCTCCACTAGGATTTTATAATTCTTCTTATATTATTCAAGCAAATGGGCATCTTATTAATTGGTCTAGTGAAAGCTCTGTCACAAATTTATTTCAAGGAAATTCTACTACAACAATTCCAAACTTTAATCCAGTCAAGCCTTGGCTTAATTATTTTGGAAATCCAAGAGGATATACTGCTCCTGTTTATGATTATCCAAGCGTGGGGAATGATTATGGAAATATTTTGGGAAAAATTGATTATGATAAATTAAAACAAATTGCGATATATAATCATAACAATTCATCAATGCCGTGGGATACAAATATGGGGACAGATGTGTGTTTGGGCGGTGATGTATATTTTAAAGATGGCAATTATACACTAAGTAAAAATATAAAATTTCTTAATGCATCCGGGCAATGTGTAGATGCGTCAGGATTGATAATGATTGAAGGGGATTTGACAATCAATAATAATATTTCATATGATCAAGCCTCTATAAGTGGTAGTTATAAATCTCTTGCATCAGTAGCGTGGATAATAAAAGGAGATTTAATTATTAATCCAAATGTTACTAATCTAGCGGGAACGTTTATTGTTTTAGGTAAAGATGACATAGAATGTGGCAATGATTTATCAGATCCCAAGAAAAAATGTGGCACTATATATACTGGAGAGAGTAGTCTGCAGTTAAAAATTTTAGGACAAATAATAGCAAAAAACTTTTTATTTCAAAGAACTTATAAAGATATTTTAAAAAGTCCAGCAGAGCTTATTATATATGATGGAAGAAATATTATTAACCCCCCAATAGGCCTTGGAGATGTTGTAAAAGCTCTTCCAAGATGGGATCAGATAGCACCGTATTAGAATGATGAATTTCGAATGTTGAATGATGAATGATCAATTTCGAATATAGAATTTCGAATGTTGAATGATGAATGATGAATAATTTAAAGTTTATTCAAAATTCATTATTCAAAATTAAATAATTAGCACATGGGTTTATTTAAAGAAAAAAAACAAGATTTTTTGGGTGTTGATATAGGAACGTCTGGTATTAAGATTGTTCAGCTTGCAAATGATAATGGAAAAGCAAGGCTTGTTACTTATGGAATGATAGAAATGAATTCAGACCTTATAAGAAATAAGACTCCCCAATTATCAAGAGCAGTTGGAATTTCTATGAAAAAATTACTTGAGAGATCGCATGTTTCTACAAAACTTGCTTCAGCAGCACTTCCAACATTTTCCGTATTTAGCTCTGTCATTAGTTTGCCAAAGATGGGTAAGCTTGATATGGATTCAGCTGTAAAATGGGAGGCAAAGAAGTTTATCCCACTTCCAATAGAAGACATGATATTAGATTGGGAATTAATGGCAAAGCCTAAACAAGTAAAAAATTTATCATCTGAAAAATCAGTAAATGAAAAAAGATTTATTGAATCTCAGTCAACATTTGATAGGGTATTTCTTACGGCCGCACCAAAAAGCGTTGTGAATATTTATACTGAGCTTTTTAAGAATCTTAATATTGATTTGTATAGTCTTGAAATAGAATCTTTTGCAACTGCCCGTGCGCTTATTGACGATAAACTCACAACAACTATGATAGTCGATATTGGATCTATTACAACGGATGTTTGTGTTGTTGAAAATGGTTTTCCAATATTAAACAGAAGTATCGAAATAGGTGGAAATGTAATGACAAAGGGAATCGCAGCAAGCATGAACGTAAGCGAAGAAAGGGCAGAACAGTTTAAAAGAGATTTTGGGCTTGTGTCTTTGGGAGAAAATGGAAATAATATTCCAAAGACAATAGAAGAAACCATTAATCCAATGGTTAATGAAATCAAGTATGTATTTGATTTATATAAACGTCAAGGAAATGGTGTGGTAGAAAAAGTAATATTATCTGGTGGATCTGCTTATTTGCCAAATCTCGTTAATTATCTTAGGGATGTTTTAAATGTCCCTGTATATATAGGAGACGCATGGCACAAAGTAATGTATCCAAAAGAATTAAAAACGGTGCTCGATGAAATAGGTCCTAGATTTTCTGTTGCAATAGGACTTGCGATGAAAAATATAGTATAATTATATTAGCTGTCAGTTTTTAGCTGTCAGCTTTCGGGAGGAGATGTTTGTTTTATTATTTTATTACAGCTGATTTATCCCGCCTTGGCGGGACAAGCTGAAGGCTAAAAATCAAAATGGGTGACATAAATTTATTACCAGAAGATTTAAGGGGTAAGGAAGATAAAATTCTACAAGATAGAGATGTTTTTTCTTCTGATAAAATAGAATATACGCAAGCAGAAAAATTACAAAAAGACGATATTATATTAAATAATCAGAAAACAAGTCAGTTTTTTAATAATAATAAATCGCAAGTTAACACAAAAACAGATTCCGTTTTAACTCAAGAACAAAAACACAATCAATCAGTTATAGAAAAAAAGATTATTATGAATGAAAATATAGTTGATAAAAAAACAAAAGCAACAAGCAAAACAGGGTCCAAGACTAGCCTCGCTAGTATTCTTAATAAGATAGAACTTGCCCTTAAACCAAAACAAGACAAAAAGAAAAAAGATGGAATTAAT
Source organism: Candidatus Komeilibacteria bacterium S5_K13 (assembly GCA_019248485.1). Lineage (GTDB taxonomy): Bacteria > Patescibacteriota > Patescibacteriia > UBA1558 > S5-K13 > S5-K13. Next base: position 16,465 of record JAEHGL010000013.1, read on the forward strand.
CTTATTCAAGATGATTTAAGAGTTCCTTCTGGAAGAGCCTTGTTTTTTATATTTTTGTATCCATTTCTTATATCTTTAGGAATAGTTCTTGGAATATATTTTGCTTTGAAGGTGTATGATTTGCAGATACAAAAAAATATACAGAATTTAGATAAACAAGCTACAGAAACTATAAGTAGCGCGGGTAATTATAACGGGTTAATAACAGAATTAGAAGACTGGCAAACCAAAACAAGACGGATAAAAGAGCTTTTAACAAAACACATTTATTGGACAGAATTTTTTAGTAAACTAGAAGACAATACCTTGGAAAATGTAAGATTTAGTAGCTTTTCGGGTAATATTCAAGGAAATTTAACATTTTTGGCATCAGCCCCAAACTATGAAACAGTGGTTCGACAATGGATGCACTTAAAAAGAGCTGATAAATTTGTCAAAAATGTAATAATAAGCGGAGCAACACTTTCGACTAACAAAGATAATGCAAGTGGAGTCTCTTTTTCGGTAACATTAGATTTGGTCGACAATATTTTTTATAAAACAGAATAAACAATTTCAAAATGTTTGAAGAAAAAAAACAAGACAACAAAGAATACTCAAAGAACAAACGACTTGATATCAGAGTGGCTCGTGTAAAAAAAGACTCAAAATTTATAATGCAAATTATAAAATATAAGAGAGTCTTTGTTTTCTTTGAGATAATTATATTATTTTTAGTTTTTTATATATTTTTATTGGGTCCACAGATTGCAAAGACGATTACCAATAAACAAGTTTTGTTTTCTAACGAACAATTACTTGAAGAAGCAAAGAGTTTCAAGTTAAAAGTAGAAGAATTACAAAAAGAAAGAGATAGTGTGGTAAACCAAGATCAAAACAATCAAAATATAAAAAAATTATACGAAGTTTTACCAAGAAAACAGAATTTGCCAGAAATTATGGCTCAGATAGATGCCCTTGTAAAAGATTATGGACTTGTCTTAGGAAGTATTCAAATAGAAAATCCACAAGAAGATTCTGATAGCGAAAACGATTCTATGGATTACGATAGCTCAAAAATAAATGGAGGCATAAAAACCATTCAAGTTTCAATTTTTGTTTTGGGAGGAGATGGAAGTTACGAAAAAGTCAAAGAATTATTGGATGGTCTAGAAAAGCATGTTAGACTTATTGATATAACATCGTTTAGTTTTGACCCTCAAATGACAACGTATTCAATTATTTTTAAAACATATTATTTAGATCAATAAGATGGCAAGAAACAACAAAAAGAACTTTTTACAGATAATTATTTTTATATTAATAATGCTTGCTGTATTATATTTAAATAAAGATAGACTCGGAATTAATAAGTCAAAAATAGACGATTTGATGATTATGGATAATAGCACGACTTTAGATAATGATCGTATGGGCAAAATCAAGGCAGACAAGCTCAAGATTGATAAGGTTTTGCAAGAAAACAAAAATCTTTTACAAAATGATCAAAACTTTTTGGATAATTTAGAATCTTACATTAATCTTCCTATGACAGAAGACGAATACAAATCTTTTATAGGTCAGGTGCATAATAATTATCCATTTGGAAATCCAATAAGTGAAAAAAAATAATCTCTCGACCTTGACCTCTCGACCTTGCTCGAGGGTTTTGCTCGAGATCCAATAAAAAATGATAAATGACTATATAAACAAAATACTAAGTGCAATAAAAGAAAATAATTTATTAGACAATGATAAATTTTCTTTTCTGCAGAAGAAGTTAAAAGAAGAGAGCTCTAATATTGACGAGCTTATAAAGAGCTATTCTCTTATAGGACAAGAAGAGTATGCAAAAATCAAATCCCAAGTAATAGGCATGCCCTACAAAGATTTGATAGATGGTAATATAGACAAAGAGGCTCTTAGGATATTGCCTATGAATTTAGCATCTAATTATAAGATGATAATTTTTAATAGGATAGATGATATTTTGGAGGTTGGACTTGTTGATCCCGAAAATTTTAGTGCGATAGAAGCTGTAGAATTTTTGGCACATAAAAACAACTGTAGTGTTAAATATTATCTTATTTCAGAAAACGCTTTTAATAATGCATTCAAAAAGGCTCAAAACATAGAAGAAGAGGTTGGTGAGGCGCTTGATTATGCCAAAGACAAGTTTGAAGATTTGGAGACAAATGAAGAGTCAGAAGATTTGGAGGAAATAATCAAAACAGCGCCAGTTACAAAAATAGTTTCCGTTTTATTAAAACACGCGGTAGATGGAAGAGCTTCAGATATACATATTGAACCAGTTGGTAAAAATTCTGTAATAAGATTTAGAATAGATGGCGCGCTTCATAAATCTATTATTCTTCCTATATATATACACAACGCTCTTATAGCAAGAGTAAAGGTTATGTCAAATATGAAAATTGATGAAACAAGAATACCTCAGGATGGAAGAATAAGAGTAAACGTCAAAAGTCAGGGAGCTGAAAAGAAAATAGACCTTAGAGTTTCAACGCTACCACTTCTTGACTATGAAAAAGTTGTTATGAGGATTTTGAGCACTCCTGAAAAAATACCAACATTTGAAGATCTTGGTTTTATGGGTGCTGCAAAATTGAAAATGGAAAAAGCAATAATAAAGCCAAATGGAATGTTGCTTGTAACAGGACCAACAGGGTCTGGTAAGTCCTTTACTCTTTTTACGGCATTAAATAAAATAAATAGAGAAGCTGTTAATATTTCTACGCTTGAAGATCCTATTGAGTATAGCATTGAGGGTGTGAATCAATCACAGATAAGGCCAGAGGTAGACTTTACATTTGCTACAGGACTGAGATCTTTGCTTCGTCAGGATCCAGATGTTATTATGGTTGGAGAAATTAGAGACAATGAAACAGCCGAGCTAGCTATTCACGCTGCTCTTACTGGGCATTTGGTATTATCAACACTTCACACAAACAATGCCGTTGGAGCTATTCCGAGGCTTATGGATATGAAAGTAGAGCCATTTCTTTTGAGCTCAACTTTGAATTTGGTTCTTTCTCAGCGCTTGGTGAGGAATATTTGTGATAATTGTAAAGAAGAATTTATTTTGCCAGAGTTTCTAAGCAAAGAAATGGATCAAATAATAGCTAACTTACCAGAAGAGGCGTTTTATGGTAATTTTAAGAAGGGTAATAAAGCTAGATTTTATCATGGAACTGGCTGTAGTAGGTGTGGAGGGACTGGATACAAGGGCAGGTCTGCCATTGTTGAGGCGTTTGAAATGGATAATGATCTAAAAGATGTAATAAACCAAAAGGCGGACATGGTAAAATTTGAATCAGTGCTTAGAAAGCAGGGATTTATAAGTATAGCGCAAGATGGAATCATAAAAGCTTTAAACGGAGTTACTACAGTAGAGGAGGTTTTAAGCATTACAAGAGAAGAGTAATAGTTAATGTCAAATGTAAAATTACCAATGTCAAAAAGATGAGAAATTTGATATTGAAAATTTGTTATTAAATAAAAACATATGTATAAAAAAATTAAAATTTTGATATCAGAGGACGATCCATTTTTGTCTCAGATGTATAGTGAAAAATTAGAAATGGAGGGATATGATGTTTCACTCGCTACCGATGGAGATGCAGCGCTAGATAAGATGAAGCTTATTAAGCCAGACATAGTTCTTCTTGACTTATTGATGCCAAAAAAAGATGGTTTTGAAGTTTTGGCAGAAAAAGCACAAGATGAGCAAATAAAAGATATTCCAGTAATAGTTTTGACCAATCTTTCTCAAAATGAACAAATCAAAAAATGTTATGATCTGGGCGCAAAAGATTTTTTGATAAAAGCATATTTTGTCCCAGCCGAGGTAATTAAGAAGATAAGGGATGTGCTTAATAAATAGGGTAATAGTATAATAGATTAATAGACATAAATATCTTTTATTAAATCACCTCATTAATATAATCTATTAATCAATTATCCTATTATTCAATTAATCTATTATAATGCCAGCAATAGAACAACTACAATTAAATGATCTCATAAATCAAGCTATCAAAGAAAGAGCAAGCGCTATTTATTTTAATATAAGTAATTATCCTACCGTGGAGATTTTTGGATCGCTGAGATCTCTCAAAGACAAGCCGATTCTTACAAAAGAATTTTTGGAAACAATAGCTTCTAATTTTTTGTCAGATAGTCAAAGGAAAATACTGGATGAAAAAAAGGAATTAAAAATAGGATATGACTGGTCTTCAAAAATAAGATTAATTCTAAATTTTTTTTATCAAAAGCAATCACTTTCCATTTCTATAAAAATGGTTCCAAACGAAATAATGAATATTAATGACTTTGAAATTGCTGATATTATGAAACAAGTTGTTGCTATGAATTCTGGTCTTGTAATAATTTGTGGGCCCGCATCATCCGGAAGAAGTATGACCGCGCTATCAATATTGGACAATATAAACAAAAATCAAGAAAAAAGAATAGTAACAATAGAAGAGCCAATAGAATTTCAGTTTATAAATAATTTATCTATAATAAATCAAAGAGAAGTGGGTTCAGACGTAGAATCTTTTGAAGAGGGTCTCAAAAATGTTATTGATGAAAGCGTTGATGTTGTTTATGTTTCAAAAATTCAATCACAAGAAGAAATCAATTTGCTTTTGCAAGTTGCTTCTTCGGGAAAAATGGTCCTTGCTATTATAGATAGTGAGTCAATAATAGAATTGATGGACAAAATATTTGGAAGCTTTGATTTATCAGAAAAAGAATGGGCAAAGAGTCTTGTTACAGAATCCCTAAAGGTTGTGATAAATCAAAGAATATTACAAAAAATAGGCGGTGGTCAAATAGTTGTAGCAGAGATTCTTACGATGACGCCATCTAGCAAGCCCATAATAAAGTCAGCAAAATTCGATCAACTGCAATCCATTATGCAAACATCAAGACAGGATGGCATGCAAGATTTAGAAAGTGTTATAAGAAATCTTTTGCAACGTGGTGCTATAAGGCCAGAAGAGGCAAAAAAATATTTATCATCATTAAACATATAAAATGTCAGTTTTTTCATATAAAGCATTAAACGAAAACAATCAGAACATATCTGGTTTTATTGATGCACCATCTATTGATATTGCTGAGGGAGCTTTGCTTGAAAGAAGCTTTAAGATCATTGATATCAAAGAAGAGTCTAGTGAGGAATTTTCTATTATGAAATTTTTGCCTTTTTTGAATAAAATAAGAAAAAAAGATCTAGTAATTTTTTCAAGACAATTATCTGTTATGATCTCAGCTACAGTTCCTATTATTCAGGCGCTTCGTGCAATAGCAAAGCAGACCAAGAACAAACCGCTTCAAAAAGTAATAGACGAAATAGCTGATGATGTTGATGGGGGTATGAGATTGTCAGACGCACTTGATAAGCATGAAGCCTTTGATAATGTTTTTGTAAACATGGTTGAAGCGGGGGAGACTTCAGGAAAGTTAGACGAGGTTTTGGAGTATTTGGCAGACGAAATAGAGAAAAGCTATGATCTAGAGTCAAAAATTAAAGGAGCAATGATTTATCCAGCCTTTATAGTTGGTGGGTTGATTATAGTGGGTGTTGCTATGATTATTTTTGTTTTACCAAATATGGTTGGCATGCTTGAAGGATCTGGTCAAGAATTACCACTTCCTACAAAAATCTTGATCTGGATAAGTAATGCTTTTCGACGTTATTATATGTTAATAATATTATTTGTAGCTGGATTTATTGGTGGAACTATTATGTTTGTAAAAAAAACAGAGCTCGGTGCAAATATTTTTAACATTATAAGGCTCAAGTTTCCCGTTTTTGGAAAGCTTTGGCAATATATTTATGTGGTTCGATTTGCAGGAACTCTTTCGAGCCTTCTTTCCGCAGGAGTTTCTCTTACGGGTGCCCTCCGAATCACAGGAGAAGTAGTTGGAAATGAAAAATACAAAGAAGCTATTACACAGACAATAGCAAAGGTAGAGGATGGCTATTCAATGGCAGACACACTTGAAAAAACGGGAATATTTCCATCAATGGTTGTTCAGATGATAAGGGTAGGAGAAAAAACCGGTAAAATGTCTCTGGTCTTAGATAAGTTATCTAGTTTTTATGCAAGAGAGGTGAGAAATATTGTTTCGAATCTTTCTTCGCTTCTTGAGCCAATAATTATGGTTGTCATTGGTATTGCTGTTGCTGGAATGGTAGCTGCTGTGCTTATGCCTATGTATAATATGGCAAACGCATTTTGACGATACTAATATACCCGTCTCGCGTCGGCGAGCCGAGGCGGACTAATGATACTAATAATACTAATTTAATACGAATATACTAATTGCCTCACCCCCTGGCTTCGCAGAAGCATAGCTTCAGCTATGCCAAGGCGAGCAACCCCTCTCCATTTGCAAATGGAGAGGGGAGGATGCCTGGTAATAATAAAATGTCCCTCTCCCGATTTGGGAGAGGGTAGGGTGAGGGGGTGGTGGGAATTAATAAAATTAAACAATTCAGTATTTAAAGACATGAAAAAAATAAATAAGAGTGGTTTTACATTAATAGAGCTCCTGGTTGTAATTGCAATCATTGGTTTACTTTCAACCATAGCCTTGAATTCTCTTGATAGTGCAAGAGCGGGTGCAAGAGATGCAAAGAGATTGTCAGACTTAAAAACTATTCAAAAAGCTATGGAGTTATATATGAATGATCATGATGGTCATTTGCCAACGGCTACAGGTGGTAGCGCAGTGGCTCTTGCAACATCTTTTGCTTCACAATTGTCCGAATATTTACCATCTATGCCACATAATGCATATTCGTTAGGGGCTGTGAAGTATTATTTCATATGTACATCAACTATTTCATCTTCGTATGTATTAATGATATATGGATTAGATAAAAACCCTCCCACAACAGGATCTCCTGCATCAGGTAATATGAGTATGGGCGGCTGTTATATTTATGGTATAAATTCGAGTGGTGGATTAAGTAAATCAATGACCGGTGGAAGTCACACATGTGGTGATACGGGGAATATTAAAAAGTATTGTTTGTCTGGAACTTATACTCCCTAGGAATTGCTTTAGTTGGATTTAAAAAATTTATTATATTATTTTCTATTTGTAATACATGGGGTCGGGGAAAGAGTGGTGCAAATTTTTCACATTTCGCCTTCCGCCTAATTTTAATTTGTGCTATAATATTTATATAAATAATGTTGATAAAAAAAGACTTTTGGGTTTGTCAAAGGTCAAATTAAAATAATTAAAATAAATAAAGTTATGAGTTCTACTGGGATTTACCTAGATTAGGAACATAACTAAGAAAGCTAAATAAAATGAAGAAAAAAGGTTTTACACTGATTGAGCTCTTGGTTGTAATTGCAATTATTGGGTTACTATCAACACTTGCTGTAGTTTCTCTTGGAACTGCAAGAGCAAAGGCAAGAGATGCAAAAAGAGCTGCTGATGCAAGATCTGCACAAACATCTATAGAAATGTGCGCATCTGATAATAACGGATTGTTTCCTGTTAAATCTCCGGTTGGCACTATTGCTTCTATGGCATCGACAGCAGATTTATGCGGTATAGGAAAAACGTTGTCTAATTATTTACCAAACGCGTCTGCACTTACTGAAGTTTATTATTTAGGAAGTACTGCCTCTTATTCTATTTCATATTGGCAAGAAACAACTAGTCCAGCAGCAACAACCACACTAAAGGGTGGAACTCAATAATCTTTAGAAAATATTATTTTTCAAACCCCGTTCATTTATAATGGCGGGGTTTTTTGATTCCGACCCTCAGGGTCGAGAGAGTTGACATATATAGTAATAGAGTTAAAATATAAACAGACCGTACTTGCGGTCTTTTATTATTTTCCCCACCCCTTGCCCCTCCCCATCGAAGATGGAGAGGGGGAAAGAGCTTGGATTATATACCAAAAATCTTCCCTTCTCCCGTTTTGGGAGAAGGGTTGGGGATGAGGGGAAGTTGTAAAATTAAAAAAAGCATTTTTCTCCAACTACGCTGGAAAGGGGATGGGGGTGAGACAAGAAGAGAAAGATAATAAATAACAATGGTTATTTTGATATTTTAGATTACAAGCAAATGATTAAGGAGAATATAGATAAAGTTAAGAAAATGCGATTAGAGTTTGATTAAATTGACCCTCAGGGTCGGTTCGTTTAAATAATTTTATATAAATATGTTATAATAATTATATAAATATTTTTTTATATTTTTTGTTTATATTACATGCACAATTGTCAAAATAATAATTTTAATAAAAAAGGCTTTACATTGATTGAGCTTTTGGTTGTGATTTCTGTTATTGCGCTTTTATCAACGCTCGCTTTAAACGCTTTTAGTAGCGCAAGGTCAAAGGCAAGAGATGCAAAAAGGATTTCTGATTTAAAGGCTCTGCAAACAGCTATGGAAATGTATAAATCAGAATACAATGATGTAGCTACAACATCAACAGTTGAACTGGGGAAATATATCCAAGGCGGGTTTCCAAAACCAACAAATGGCACAGATCATCGTTATTGTATTTGTGCGGGTAAAAACACGTTTTCTAAACAATATTTAATTGTTACCGTATTAGAAAATACTCCAAATCCATATCCATCTATTATTAGCCCCACAATGATGAATTATAGTTGTAAGTGGATTGATAGTAATTTAGGGGAGACGGTAGAGACTAGCGCTTATAATTTGCAGTGTGGTGAAAGAAATATATATTGTATATATGGTCAATAATATTTTATGAAGGTATAAAGATGAATTTTTTATATTATAAAATATCTAAATTAATCGGATATTTTTTTGTTTGATATTTTATATCGTGGCTGATCAGGCCACGATTTTTAAAAACTAAAAACTCAGTTAAATGATACCTCTGCCCATCTTTACTAAGATTTATTTTTGAGCTATTATGAAAATATAAAATTAGTAAAAAATACTATGGAAAATATAAAAATATCCTTATTTAAAGGCAAAAAAGTTAGAAGAATACTTCATAAGAATGAATGGTGGTTTTCTGTGTTAGATGTTATTTGTGTATTAACTGATAGCCCACAGCCAAAAACTTATTGGGCAAAAATGAAAGAACGAGATAAAGAAATGTCTCAACCGTTCCCATTTTGGGAACAGTTGAAAATGCCAGCAGAGGTGGTAAAATAGCCGGGGGCGCTAGAAAGGAATTAGAAAAAGAAATTGGACGATCAGTCATTTCTAAACAAAACAAAAAAACACTCATTTTTTGAATGCCCATATAATACCTATAAATTATCATTTTGAACGGTCGAAGTGAAGCGAAGACCATGAGCGAATCCCGCATTGCGGGATGAGTCGAATGGTACCCTCGCCAGGAATCGAACCTGGATCCTATGCTCCGCAAGCACATATTCTATCCGTTGAACTACGAGGGCATTATTTAAAATGTATATAACTTGTTGAATTTTTAATTTACTATGTTTAATGCACTTCTCGTTCCGCCTTTATGGCGGGATCCGTTGCCCGTCTCGCCATAGGCGAAGCCGAGGCGGACCTGTCTCGTCGTAGTCGGGTTATTTAACCCGACGAAGACGGAAACTACGAGGGCGAATACTTATCTATACTACTAGATATTTATGTTTTTTACAATATAAAAGGGGCTTTAGAAAGCCCCATGTAAAAATTTATTTTTATATCTTTAGAACCTTTGACATATAATCTTCAAAAGGTTCATCGTCTATATCAACGTCTTCGTTTATGAAATTCATCAGAATATCTCTTATTTTTATGGGGTTTTGTTCTCCTAAAGGAATATTTATTCTTGGAGAAAGCCTTGTCTTCATCTGAATGTATAAATTTGATATTGTAGGTGGCTCGTATATTATAAAGAAATTGTTAATGTCTTTGTATTTATAAAATTTTTCACCTATCTGAATCCCAGCGTCCATTATGCTAATATCAATCTCAATAGCGTCTTTTCTTTCTTGAAGTATAAGAATTACAATAATCATTACTATTATTACTGCAAACAAGAAATTTGAACTGATAACAGCAATAGTAATAAGCACAGCTGATGCTAAGAGCATTATTATATACCACAAAGAAGATCTTTCAGGCTTTTCAAACTCTGGAAAGTGCCAAGTTATTAATGTATTTCCTTTGTCTATTTGTTCTTCCATAATTATTTTACTATAAAATAATTATACATTTTTATATGCTAATTGACAATGACATTTTTTTTAGGTAGAATTTTTATACCATTGTAAAAATATGGGCTTGGAGAGGTGGCCGAGTGGCTGAAGGCACCACACTGCTAACGTGACGAGGTGTAAAAACCTCCGAGGGTTCGAATCCCTCCCTCTCCGCCATGACAATTTTTTATCGTACAGACCTATATACCCCAGTATTCATGGGGTTTTTTGTTTCTTTTTAAAAAGTCATATAATCATGGGTACTAGGGACGTCCGAACTAAACTTACTTATTTGTTTTGTTTAGCATTATTTTATGTGATAGAATAAATTTATAATACTTAACACCAAATCAAAAATATGAGAGGTAAAACAATAAATATCTTTATGCCAGATAGTAATCCTCGTGGTATAAAAATTTGTGATATTAAAGACTCAATTGTAAAAGCTATCTTTATTCCAAGAAATAAGATAGAAGAAGTAAGCAAAAGAACAGATTTGATGGACCCGGGCATTTATTTTTTATTTGGTAATGAAGATGAAATTGGGAAAATGGAGGTTTATATCGGAGAGGCTGAAAATTTAATAACTAGAATAAAACAACACAATGCGAATAAGGATTTTTGGAATTCGGTAATTTGCTTTGTCTCTGAAAAGAAGAATATAAATAAGGCACATATTAAATATTTGGAGAATTATTGTGTTCAAGAGGCTCAAAGAATCAATAAGTGTAAACTTGAAAATAGTGTAATGCCAACACAATCAGCACTAACTGAATCTGATGAAGATTTTATATTCAGTTTTTTTGACGATCTTAAAATTTTAATTGCTGCACTTGGTTTTCCAATTTTTGAGGAAAGTAAAAAAGAACAAGGAAATATATTTATTTGTAAAAGAAAGGATGTATATGCTGAAGGAGAATATTCAGAAGATGGAATGACTGTTTTTAAAGGATCAAAAGCAAGACTTCAAGCGTCAGTAAATATTGGAAGTTGGATTAAGAATTTAAGATCTTTGTTAATAGAAAGAGGTGTCATTAAATCGGACGACAAGACATATATATTTCAAGAGGATTATACATTTCATTCTCCTAGTGCTGCAGCCGCAATTGTTTTGGCTGTAAACGTAAATGGTTGGAATGTATGGAAGAATAAAAAAGGAGAAACTTTAGATGAAAAATTTAGAAAAAATACCTAATTAATTTATATAAACTATATGGCAAAATTACCAAAATTCACATTAGAGCATAATGAGAACAGGAACAACTGGAGACTTGAAAATGACAAGACAGATAAAATCATAAAAACATTTGACACTAAAGCAGAAGCTTTAAAAGGTGGGGTATTAAAAGAAATCCTTGGAAAAGAGGGTGGGTCTGTAAAAATTCAAAAAGAAAATGGAAAATTTCAAGAAGAAAGAACTTATCCTAAAAGTGAAGATCCTATAAAATCCAAAGGATAAGCTAAAAATTTTTATTACTTAATCAACGTTAACACTTTATCCTTATAACCAATCCTAGACTTCAAATTCCCAAGTAATTCTCTTTTCTCTGATACAGATCCTTCTTTTAAAATATACTTAGCATAGTTTCGTATATCAGTATCTTGTGTTTTTTTAATTTTATCAGTACTACCAAGTACTGATCTTTGAAATATATTAAATCTTGATATTTCATCTTCTAATCTTTTTCTCATTCCAAGTTCATTAATATCTACTTTATCTAATATCTTTAATAACTCAGTTATTAATTCTTCTTCTCTAATGTATTTATTTTTACAATTTCTATCTTTACCTCTAGTACAACCATAATAAATATATTTAGCACGAGTTCCATCTTTTCTTTGTTTGTATTTTTCTTCTGCCGATATTCCACTGCCACAATATCCACAAGTAAATAATTTAGTGAATGAAAATTCATGATTTTCTCTAACTATCTGATCTCTTTGTAATTGTACTTTTGCTTTTTTAAATAATTCTTGATTAATAATAGGATTGTGCTTTCCTGTATACCAATTTCCACTATCTAATGGATATTCAAATGCTCCATAATAAAATGTATTATTTAGTACTTTATATATTCCACTCAGTGTTAATGGTTTATTTCCTCTTGTATAAAAATTAAGCTCATGCCTTAACCAATTATATATTTTTCTACCACTATAATGTTCATATGCCACTTTTTCAAATATCTTCTTTATTACAGGTGCTCTAAGTGGATCAATGATAATCTGACATTTTGCATCCATTCTATTTTGATTCAAATATCCTAGTGGTGCTACTCCTGGCCATAGTCCCATTTCAACTCTTGTTCGAAGCCCACGCTTTACATTTATACCTCTATTATCATTTTCTAGTTTAGCCTGGGAACCAAGTATCATAAGAAGAAACTTCTCATTTGGATTATTAGAAAACCTTTGTCCAAATGTTCTTATCTCCTTTAATGCACCCGAATCCATTAAATCTACTATTTTTCCTAAATCCCCGGCATTTCGAGATATTCTATCTGGTGCCCAAGTTAGAATACCATTAAATTTTCCTTGTTTTATCTCATCAATAATCTCATTAAATATTGGTCTTTGTCCTGTCTCTTTGGCGCTATGAGATTCTCTTTTCATTGTCACAACCTCTAAATCTTCTCTTTCTGCTAATAGAAGCATCTCTTTTATCTGACTATCTATAGAAAGGACCTGTCTTTCCTCTGATTCTGATGATTTTCTAGCATAAAGGCAGTATTTAATACTATGCTTATTTTCCAGATTAATGTCCATATTTATCTAATTAATGCTTATAACACAATAGATGACGCAAGTCCTCAGAGGAGTCAAGGGCGTCCTATGTACTACCTGTTGATAACTACTCTTTACTTTTATTTCAGATTGTAGTAAGCTGTCTGTATGCATAAGAAATTAAATAAAATATCAAATATAAATTCTGGTTATACATTTAGAAAAACCATTGAAAAAGATGATAATGGGGATATTTATTTATTACAGGCTAGAAATATAATATTAAATGAAGACATTTCTAATGTAGATGATTTTCTTAAGATCAACTCTACCTCTATTCGCAATCCTTATTTTTTAGAATACAATGATATTGTTGTTGTATCTAAAGGATTTGGAATGAGTTCCTTCCGTTCAGCTATTTTTGTATCAAATGAAAAAAATGTTATTGCTCCATCCTCCGTACTTATAATTCGTATATCAGATATTACAGTACTTCCAAAATATGTATCCCTTTATTTGAATTCATTAGATGGACAAAAAGCTATTAGTAAAATTGTTACTGGTTCACATATACAAAATATACTTGTTAGGAATTTATTAGATCTAGAAATTCCTATACCATCTGTAAATGAACAAAAACTAATTATAGATTTATCTGAAAATTTACAAAGACAAGAAAAATTATTAAATAAAAAATTAAATATTCAAAAAAATATTTTAGATTCAATATTTATAAATTTAACCAATAAATAAAATGACTACAAATAAAAAATATACACAAGAGGAATTAAACAAAATTCTTTGGAGTGCAGCAGATTCTTCTCGTACTCAAGTTGATGCGGGAATATATAAAGACTATGTACTCGCAATGTTGTTTTTTAAATATTTAAGTGATTTGTCAAAAAAGAGACACGATGAATACAGGGAACGTTTTGGAAGTGATGAAAAACGTATTAAAGAAAAAATGAAGTTAGATCGTTTTTATCTTCCAGAAAAATCTTCTTTTGATCATATTTATTCTATTATGGAGCAAGATAATATAGGAGATGAAATTAATAAAGCACTTCACAGAATAGAAGATGAAAACAAAGATAAATTGGAAGGCGTATTTAGTGTAGATTTTAATTCCGAATCAACATTAGGAAAACTTGCTGAACGTAATAAAATGCTTCGACATCTTATTCATGATTTTGCCAATATAGATTTGTCAGATGCTGGGGATGATATCATAGGTAATTCCTATATGTATATGATAGAACGTTTCGGTGCTGATGCTGGCAAAAAAGCTGGAGAATTTTTTACTAAAAGAAGTGTAGCTCAACTTGTTGCAATGTTAGCAGAACCAAAACCAGGCGCTAGAATATGTGACCCATGTTGTGGATCTGGTGGCCTTCTTTTGTTAGCGGGAGAAGAAGTAGAGAAACAAGGATCAAAAAATTATGCCTTATATGGTCAAGAATCAACTGGCTCCACATATCAACTTGCTCGTATGAATATGTTCTTACATGGTAAAGATTCTGCAAGATTAGAATGGGGAGACACATTAAACAATCCATTACTCGTAGAAAATAATCAATTGATGAAATTTGATAATGTAGTAGCTAATCCACCATTTTCTCTAAAGAAATGGGGAGCTGAACATGCAGAAGCAGACAAGTACAAAAGGTTTTGGCGTGGTGTTCCACCAAAAGACAAGGGTGATTATGCCTTTATTACTCATATGATAGAAACAGCAAAACCAAAAACGGGACGTATTGCTGTTATAGTGCCACATGGAGTTTTGTTTCGTGGTGGAGCTGAAGGTAAAATTCGTGAACAACTCATAAAGGAAAATATAATTGATGCAGTGATTGGTCTTCCTGCTGGACTATTTCAAACAACTGGAATTCCTGTCGCCATTTTAGTAATTGATAGATCTCGTGAAAAAGGAGCTGAAAATGAAAATAAAAAAGATATATTTTTTATTGAAGCATCAAAAGAATATAAGCCAGGCAAGGCTCAAAATATTTTAGAGAAAACAAATATTGATAAAATTTATTCTACTTATAATGCACGTAAAGATGTAGAAAAGTTTGCACGTAAAGTAAAATTTGATGAAATACAAGAAAATGATTTTAATTTAAATATAACAAGATATGTAGATACGTTTGTTGAGGAAGAACCCATTGATATAAAAGCAAATTTAAAAGAATTAGAAAAACTAGAACCAGAATTAAAAGAATTAGAAAAACAAATGGATAAATACTTAAAAGATTTAAATATTAAATAATATAACAGATAATTTTATGAAATTACTTTCTATTCGAGTAAAAAATTATAGGAGCATTGAAAATTTGAAATTTGAAATAAACCCCATTCCAGATAATAGTTTTACTTATGGGCTTATTGGGATTAATGAGGCTGGTAAGAGCAGTATTCTTCAATCATTTGCTTTGTTAGATGAAGAAGTTAAACCAACCATATTAGACTTTCAGGATAAAGATGAGTCTATAGAAATTGAACATGAATATGTTCAAGACAAGGACGATATTACTGAATGTAAGGAAATTATACTTAAAAACTATCCTGATTATAAAATTAATGATAAGGATTTAAAGAATGTAACAATAAAAATAAATTATACTCTCCCAAATTTAGAGCCTATTAAATCTTTAATTTTCAACGATATATCAGACGAAACAGTCAGGGGTCAAATAGAAAGTTTATTATTAGATCAAATATATAAATCTACCCATTATACAATATATTGGAGATATGAAGACAAATACCTCATTACAAATCAAATTGATTTATCTCAGTTCGCTAATGATCCAGAAAATGTTTCCGTTCCATTGCAACATTGTTTCGAACTTTGTGGTTATGACACAAAAGAAAAAATACAAAATGTTGTGCAATTAATAACAAATGATTCAACAGAAAGAGAGGATCTGAGAAATATGTTAGGAGTGAAAGTTACAGAATTAATAAAAAAAGTCTGGCAAAATCACCCGGTTACTATAACTTTTGATATTTCAGGAAATGGATTAAATTTTCACGTGAAAGACTCATCTAAAAAAGCAAAAACTGCTAGTCAAAGAAGTGATGGTTTTAAACAATTCATATCATTTCTCTTGAATATATCATCACAAAAAGAGACTAACTCACTTTCAAATACCTTAATTTTACTTGACGAGCCAGAAACTCATCTTCATCCTCAGGCACAAGAGTATTTTTTAAGTGAATTAATTGAATTATCCTCATCTGATAATAATATTTGCATATTCGCAACACATTCAAATTATATGATAGATAAGCAATATCTCTCTAGAAATTTTCAGGTAATAAAAAACAAAAAAGATGAAAAAACTATAATTATACCTTTTAGTGAAAAAGAATCTACGTATGCAAGTGTAAACTTTGAGGTTTTTGGAATATTAGACGATAGTTATCATAATGAATTGTATGATTCTCTTCGTCAAAAATATATTGACAAACAGAAGCTTGATACCATTAGTATAAAAGCATTCGATGAACAATTTTTTGTTCAAAGTTTGAAATTGAAAAAAATTTATCCAGAGAAAGGTAAACAGAAACAAGTGACTTTACCAACCTATGTAAGAAATTGTATTCATTATCCAACAAACAAAAGCAAAGACTTTATTACTAGATTGAATGAGTCTATTATTTTAATGAAAAATTATGAAAACTAATAAATCTCAAAAAAATACCCCATCAGACTGGCAACAAGTAAAACTCGGCGATATTTGCCATTTTAAAAAAGGTAAAGGATTGTCTAAAGATGATCTTATTATTGGTGGAAAATATGAAGCAATACACTATGGTGAATTATTTACTAAATATAATGAAAAAATAGAACACATCTTAAGTAGAACAAACAATAATAAAAATGTTTTTCTTTCAAAAAAGAATGATATTTTAATGCCAACTTCTGATGTAACACCAAGGGGTCTTTCTACTGCAAGTTTCATTAATAAAGACGGCGTAATTTTAGGTGGAGATGTCTTAGTCATAAGACCAATATCAAACATTTTAAATGGACTATTTTTTAGCAATTTTGTTTCCGCCAATAAAAAAGAAATCATAAAGTTGGTTTCTGGAACTACAGTATTTCATTTATATGGCTCTGATATGGCTAAATTAAAATTTTATCTTCCAACCCTCTCCGAACAAAACCGTATAGTCTCAGTTCTTGAAACATGGGATAAAGCAATTGAAAAACTTTCAAAGAAAATTAGAATAAAAAAACAAATCAAAAAAGGTTTGATGCAAAATTTATTGACTGGAAAGAAAAGATTAAAGGAGTTCAGTGATAAATGGAAAACCGTAATATTAAATGATGTGGTCGATTTTATTAATGGCAAGGCTCATGAAAATGATATCTTGGAAAATGGAAAATATATAGTAGTAAATTCTAAATTTATCTCTTCCAATGGTAGGGTTGTTAAAAAATCTAATAGTCTTTATTGCCCCGCACAAATTAATGACATTCTCATGGTAATGAGTGATGTCCCTAACGGTAAGGCAATTGCTAAATGTTTTTTAGTAAAAAAAGATAATACTTATACTGTTAATCAAAGAATCTGTATATTAAAATCAAAAATTAATTCTACTTTTTTATTTTATAAAATAAATAGAAATCATTATTATTTATCATTTGATGACGGTGTAAAACAAACTAATTTAAGAAGGGAGGATGTACTTGGTTGCACTCTGACTATCCCAGAATCACAAATAGAACAAGAAGCAATAGCAAATATTATTATTACCTCAGACAAAGAAATTCAAATACTAGAAGAAAAATTACAGACAATCAAAGATCAGAAAAAATATTTATTAAATAATCTTATCACTGGCACAATTCGTACACCAGAAAATTTAAAAATTAATTAATTTAAATATATGCAATTATATAGAGATTGGGATAATGATTCAAATGTAATAAGTTATGACATTGGAGATGATTATATTATTGTCCAATTTAGAAGTGGACGTTACAGAAACTATAAATATACTAATTTAAGTACGGGATCATATAATATTTCGGAAATGTGTAGATTAGCTAATTTGGGAGACGGATTAAATGAATTTATTGGCAAACATAAACCAAAATATGAATCAAAGTGGTAATTATTAATTTATACATAAATATATGTTAGAAAAAGTAAATTTTGATGAAGCAAAACAATCGCAACTTCCATTTAT
>JAEHGL010000128.1 GCA_019248485.1 Candidatus Komeilibacteria bacterium S5_K13
TCAGTCGAAGCCTCGAGAACCTGATTTTTTAGTCTCCGCATTAGCTTCTCGACTCTATTTTATTCCGCTCGAAGACTGATTTTTGTATTAGATTTTTAGTTTAATTTAGAGGTTGGATTTGTGATGCAGAATAGAATTTTCTATCGATAGATTTTATAAGTGAAGTTTTTTTCTTTTCCCACTCTTTTCTAGAAAAGAGTGGAGCAGAAAAGTCGCGAGCAACATAAAAATTTAAAAAACTCCTCGCTTGGCTAAATCAAAATTTTTGCACTCGTCATACCCATTCCTCGTGAAAATTTTGTTTACCCTCACTAGAGTTTTTA
>JAEHGL010000129.1 GCA_019248485.1 Candidatus Komeilibacteria bacterium S5_K13
TAAAAAAATAGTTCTAACTTCCAACACCAAGGAGCTCCATCCTTCGCTAAAGCTTCGGCTTGGCGCGGCCAATAGATTTATATATTCATACTTATATATAGAAAAGCGATTTATATGTATTATGTTTATATCTTAAAAGAAATTAATAAAAGCCATTATTATATTGGCTACTCTTCTGATTTAAAAAATAGATTTAAAGCACATTATAATAAAGAAGTATTATCTACAAAAAATAAACTGTGGAAATTAAATAACTATTTTGCATTTAATAATATTGCTATTGCTAAAAGATTTG
>JAEHGL010000130.1 GCA_019248485.1 Candidatus Komeilibacteria bacterium S5_K13
AAAAAATTTATGTAAGGACCTGCAATATTTATACTCTTTATGAAGCTTGGTTTTTTTATCACGCACGCTAATTCTTTTGCTATTTCAGGTCCAGATTTTTTTATTGTTTTTGACAACTCAAAACACGGAAAAGCAAAATCTCCCAAATCTATTTTTATTCATACCCATAAGATCAAGCACCTTAAACAACTGCTCAAAATGAAGCTTTTGATCTATTCCAACAACATACAATAACTTTTCTGGC
>JAEHGL010000131.1 GCA_019248485.1 Candidatus Komeilibacteria bacterium S5_K13
AAAAATATTTAAAATCAGGTTCTGGAAGAGCGTTTTGTAAAAAACATTTTAATATTAACGAAGACAAAGATACGACGAAGCCTTAGCGAAGTCGATAAATATGGTTTTTTTGTTTATCCATAAATAGAATTAAACTAATATGCAAAAGATGAGATACATAGGTAACACCTCTAAATTGCCTAAACTATGGGTTTTAGGTAATATCAGGGGTTAATTATTAATACCTGTATTTCATATGT
>JAEHGL010000132.1 GCA_019248485.1 Candidatus Komeilibacteria bacterium S5_K13
TGAACTCGAGGGATACATTTTCCATTGTTATCCTCCTGGATTTATTATCTAGCCCTTATAGGTTCAAAACGGGTTTTTTCCCGTACTAGATTAATATAGAATTTTACTATATATAGATATTAATGTCAACCCTATCCTTTAAATTCTACCCTGAAGTGCATTGACCATTGAATACCTCATATGGTGTATGCCAGTTAAGACATTTTCTCTTCGTGTGGTTCATAATCCAGACTGTT
>JAEHGL010000133.1 GCA_019248485.1 Candidatus Komeilibacteria bacterium S5_K13
TATGCAATCTTAGACAGACACATTATAAGTAGTTTAATTGGAAACTTCACTTATAAAATCTATCGATAGAAAATTCTATTCTGCATCACAAATCCAACCTCTAAATTCAACTAAAAATCTAATACAAAAATCAGTCTTCGAGCGGAATAAAATAGAGTCGAGAAGCTAATGCGGAGACTAAAAAATCAGGTTCTCGAGGCTTCGACTGA
>JAEHGL010000014.1 GCA_019248485.1 Candidatus Komeilibacteria bacterium S5_K13
CCTATTTCTAAACGCTCACTTTTAGAAAGGTGTGAGAACTTTTTATTGTTTTTTTCATCTTTTTATTCTACAAGTGTTCGGATTCAAATGCGAATGTAGGAGTTTTGAAAATTAGTTTAATTTGCTGTTGTAATAAGTGGTTTAGCGTTATAAATTAAACTATTTATTACTGTGGCAAATCAACAAGGCCCAACAGTAGCAACGTGTTTTTTATAAATAAACGAGTTGCAAAAAAGGGAGGATGACATGTCATCTTTTTCGAATGGACAAATGAACCAGCTAGGTAATTCATTAGAGAGGGCTGGTTTTACACCGAATGACGTCACTAAGCTTGGACAATCCAAGGAAGTTCTTGGCGGGATTTTGAAGATTCTTCGTGGTCAAGCAGAAATCAATTTTTTGAACATTTGATTGACTGTGATGCCAAACCCTTCGTTCCAAATGGTTGGTCCGTTGAAGAGCATCAAATGAGTGGTCAATTCAGTCTCAACTCTGCCAAGATTGAATTGTATCTGTCTAGAAAGCAGGCAAAGGGTTTAATCGTTGGAAATGATTTGAGGGATAGAATTAAAGGTAGGTCAGTTCTGAACGCAAATGTTCTTGACTATTTACTTGCTCATCCTGAATTAATTCCGAATAATTGGAAAGGTAAATATGTATTTTTTTGGGGTACAATTTACCGCGACTCTTATAATAATCTCTCCGTTCGTTACCTCCGCTGTATTGGATCGGAATGGTGCTGTGATTACTACTGTCTAAACTGCTACTTCGACTCCGATGAGCCATGTGCTCTCGCAAGTTAATGTTAATGCTTAGTTCTTAAGTCCTTTGGCTTTTGAACTTAGTGTTTGACCTTGGTTGCTTAATGGTAGCCAAGGTTTTTTTATTTATATAAATTTTTAGTATCTAATAATCAGTCTTCAAGTGGAATGAAATGTAGTCGAGAAGCTGATAAAAATTAAAATCAGGTTCTCGATGCTTAGACTGAGTTTAGCTGAAGTCCAGGCTCGAACACTGATTTTTTATCCGTATTATTAGTATAATTAGTAAGATTAGTATATTAGTATCGTATATTCGTATATAAAAAAACAGGGAAGATTAGCTTTCCCTGTTAATGTGTTTTTATATTTATTGAAGATCTCTTACAATCTTCAATATTTCTTCTCCCGAAAGATATTCTAGTTTTTTCCAGACTGATTCAATAGCGATTTTAGCCTCTTGTTGTCTTTTCTCAACTATTGTAATAGCTGCATATGAGAGATCGTCTATATATTTTTGTTCTTCTTGCAACTTTTTAACATCAGATTTGATTATTACTAATCTTTTGCCTAGTTCGTTATATAAATCATTAATATCGTCATCTGACATATTTTGCAGCTCTTCTTTTGTAGGTAATGGAGAACCATTGAGCTGGAGCTGTGGTGATTCCTCGGTTTGCATTTCTAAAGACCCAACAAGGAGATTTTCTGCGGAACTTTTATCACTATTTTCCGCAGGCTTTTCTTGTCGCGTCTGATTTTCTTCGTATTCATCTTTTTTGACAAGAAACATTTTAGTCCATTCATAAATAGTCTCTCCCTTTCTCCCATCGGGCATTAATAATTTAAATTTAATGGCAGGACGTATAACAGAATTATACAGAGATTCAAAACCATTGTATCCAAGGGGCTTATAAACTTCATCGTAGATTCTTTTCTTCTTACGATCTCCCTGGATCATTACTCTATTAATTCCAGCTCGAAATTTTCCATCAAGTGCATAAAATAGCTTTAGACACTTTTGGAATATCTTTTTTTCCTCGATTTCCTTTTCTCGTGGTTTTTCAAGCTCTGTTATTTTCTCTCTAATCCCATCTTCAAAATTTGAATAATTGATGCCATTCGGAATTTTGGTTGTCAACGCATGTCGGGTGCCATTTTCTCCAGGCTGAGCATTTATTGTTAGTGTGCCCGTGGTTAAATTAACCGATATTAGACAAACTCTTCCTTGAAGAGTGCTTCTTCCTTTTAATTTCTTGGCGAGTATAAAGTTTAGCTCGCCATCAAGTTCAAAAGTAGAGAAAAACTCTTCTAAAAGTTCTTTCATGCCTTCTGGAATTTCCATGGTATGAGCCTTGCCGACTGTTACATTTATCTTGAGCATGTGTTCCCCCTGTATTTTTTTATTTTTCATAATAGATTATCATATAAACATAGTCTTGTCAATGTGATTTGATCCTCAGGGTTGGCGACCCTCAGGGTCAAGAATGCTCTATTTTAGTGGCATTATTAATATTTGATTTTTTGTTTTTTATATGTTATATTATTCATAATATGCAAGAGCTAAATACAACAAATTTACAAAAACAAGACTCAAAAAAAGAAGATTTTTTAGAATCTACTGATTTTGTGCAGGGCAATAATAGGGGGGCTTGGAGATCATATTTAAGCGTATTTTTGGAAATTGTAAAGACTATTATAATATCACTTGCAATAATACTTCCTATAAGATATTTTTTGATCCAACCATTTATGGTAGAGGGAGCTTCTATGCAACCCAATTTTCATGACAGAGATTATCTGATAGTAAATGAAATTCTGTACAGATTCAAAGAGCCAGAAAGAGGAGAAGTTATTGTTTTCAAAAATCCAGAAAACATAAAACAATATTTTATAAAAAGAGTAATGGCAACTCCCGGAGAAAGCATCAAGATAGAAGATGGGTCTGTTTATATTAAAAAATCTGGAGATGATATTTACAACAAAGTAAATGAAGACGAGTATTTACCAAAAGATTTAAAGACCTACGGTAATTCTTCTGAAATTATGTTAGCGGACGATGAATATTTTGTAATGGGAGATAATCGTGGAAACAGTAGAGATAGTAGATTTTTTGGTCCACTTAAAAGAAGTCTGATAGTTGGAAGAGTGTGGCTTAGAGGATTCCCTTTTGATCAAATTTCTATATTTAATTTTGATAAATATAATTTTTTTGATAATTTATGAAAAAGCAAAAGATAAAAAAATATTCTCTATTAAAAGGGTTTAAGGATATAGTTCCAGAAGATCAGTTTTACTGGAATTTTGTTTTAGATAAATTAAGTAAGTGTGCAGACGCCTATGGATTTGAAAAGATTGACTTACCAATAGTAGAGGAGTATGGACTTTTTGCAAGAAGCGTAGGGACGGATACTGATATTGTTACAAAAGAAATGTTTGCGTTTGAAACTCTTGGCAAAGAAAAAGTAGCACTAAGACCAGAGGGAACAGCCGGGGCAGTAAGAGCTTATGTAGAACACGGTATGATGAATAAGCGCAAGCCAGTGAAGATGTATTATGAGGGTCCTATGTTTAGATATGAAAAACCTCAAGCAGGAAGATTTCGCCAATTTCATCAATTTGGATGTGAGGTTTTTGGTGAAGATGATCCAATCGTAGACGCCCAAATTATCTATATGTGTTATCAGATATTTGATGAGCTAAATATTCCAATTGAAATTAAGATAAACAGCATCGGTTGTAATACTTGTCGAAATCACTATTTAAAAGCCTTGAAATTATATTTGAAAAAATATAAGTCAAAGCTATGCGTAGATTGCAACAAGAGATATAACAAAAATATACTTAGAATTTTAGATTGTAAAGAAAAGAAATGCCAAGAGATTGTGGCTGATGCTCCGCAAATAGTTGACCATCTATGCACAGATTGTAATACTCATTTTGTAAAAACATTAGAGTACTTGGAAGAATCTCAAATAGCATATACACTTAATCCATTTATCGTAAGAGGATTAGATTATTACAATAGAACTGCTTTTGAAATATTTTGTAAAGAAGAGGATGGAAGTCAGAGTGCGCTTGGTGGTGGTGGTCGTTATGATTCTCTTGTGAGAATGCTTGGTGGTCAAAAAACCCCAGCCATTGGATTTGCACTTGGGATAGAGAGAATTGTTTCAAGGTTAAGAGATATGTATGAAAAAACTCCAGCAGACGAAAGAAAATTTGAGATTCCTACCTCAAAGACTTGTGATGTTTTCATTGCGCAGTTGGGTGATGGTGCTAGAAAAAAAGTTTTAGTTCTCTTTGAAAAAATAAGGCGCGAGGGATTTTTGGTTGGAGAGAGTGTTTCAAAGACAGCACTTAAACAACAAATGGAAGAAGCTGATAGACTCAAGGCAAAAATGTGTCTTATAGTAGGTCAGAAAGAAATAATGGACGATACGATTTTAATAAGAGATATGGAAAGTGGAAATCAAGAAATAGTTCCGTCTGGTCAAATATTAAAAGTTTTAAGAAGAAGATTAGATAGTTTGAAATAAATAGGTATAAGGGATAAGGGGTATGGTATGTGGGATAAATACTTTATTCTACATTCAAAATTTTATATTCAAAATTAATAATATAACCTGAAAGGGGGTGTAAATATGGTAGAAGTAAAAATCAAGAACAATGAGTCATTTGAAAAACTTTTTAGAAGATTCACAAAAAAAATCATTCAAAGTGGTAAATTATTGCAAGCAAGAAAAATTAGATTTAAGACAAAAGCAAAGAATGATAAGAAAAAAAGAGACGGAGCTTTTCATAGAATGAAAGTCCAAGACAAAAGAGAGTATTTAAGAAAAATTGGTAAATTAGAAGATACATATCAGAGATAGGCGTTGGCTGGCTAGCTTTAGTTGTATTGCTAGC
This sequence comes from Candidatus Komeilibacteria bacterium S5_K13, assembly GCA_019248485.1. Taxonomy (GTDB): domain Bacteria; phylum Patescibacteriota; class Patescibacteriia; order UBA1558; family S5-K13; genus S5-K13. The sequence continues at coordinate 4,668 of JAEHGL010000014.1, forward strand.
CTACTAACTTAACTAATCCTACTAACCTCAATGTTAAAACAACAAATAGAGCAAGATTTAATAGTTGCCCTCAAATCAAGAGATGAGAATACTGTTTCTACTCTCAAGATGTTAAAAAGCGCAATCAAGAATAAAGAGATTGAGCTTATTAAAGAGTTAGACGAAGAAGCTGTCGTTAAAATGATAATGTCAGAAGTAAAAAAGAGAAAAGACAGTATCACTCAGTTTGAAAATGGTAATAGAATTGATCTTGCAGACAAGGAGAGGGCAGAGATAGGCGTTCTAGAAAAATATCTTCCAGAAATGTTGTCGGATGAGGAGATAAAAAAAATTATTTATGATATAATAAATGAAGAGACAATAGAAAAAAATCCCTCCAACTTTGGTAAGCTTATGAAACTAGTAATGGAAAGAGCTAGTGGAAAAGTAGATGGTAATCGTGTCTCTGTCATACTCAAAGAAGAGTTAAAATAATTTTTAATTTATAGATATGATTTCTAAAACAAATACAGAAATAAGATTTTTTGGTTTTTCAAAGATAACCGCTATTTATTTAACTTTTATAATAGCGGTTATTTTTTTATTGCCAATAATAACATTTGCTCAAGTAGATCTAAATCAAGCAAAAGACGTTGCTGATAATGCAGGACTCGGAACAATTTCAGGAACAGAGGCAATAGGTAGAATTATAAAAATAGCACTAGGTTTTCTTGGACTTATTGCCCTTGTTATTGTAACGATCTCAGGGTTTAAATGGATGACATCAAATGGTAATGAAGAAAAAATAAAAAGTGCCAAGAAAATGCTTCTAAATGGTGTTATTGGAATGATTATAATATTATTTTCATATGTGATAGTAAATTTTATAATAAAAAAAGCTCAAGAGGGGACAGGTATTTTTGGCGGTAATAGTAATAATAGCACAGAGTATTTGGGTGGATTTGGAGCTGGTGCGCTTGGTGGTGGAGTTATTGAGTATCACTTTCCAGAAAGAGACGCAAATAATATTGCGAGAAATGCAATGATAATGATTACATTTAAAGTTCCAGTTAAAAGCGATAGTGTTATAGGTGATGAATTTGAAGGGGGGGGGTGTGATGTATATATGGCAAGTGGATCTGTATGTGGAAAATTATCTAACAAAATTACAATCACAGACAATGGAGCTCCAAGGGATTCTGATAGTTTTATAGTGGTTTTAAGTGCAGATGGAAAAAATGTTCTAATAGATCCAATAAATCATCTCGGATCTCCTGACAAAAATACAAATACAATTGTCCATCTTATGCAGGATATGAAAAGCGCAGACGGAAAAGATTTGTTTGCAGGACTTCAGAATGGGTATTCGTGGGCCTTTGAGGTGAGTACTTTTTTAGATGTAGTTCCTCCAAAAGTAAATTTTGTTTGGCCAAAAGATGGAACTTTTTATAGAAACGCAATAGTTCAGATAACTTTTTCAGAACCAATTAATATAATGAGTATAAGTAGTAGTACTATTAATATAAAAATAGCAGAGACTTCTGTTTTGGGTGCACTTAAAATTAGTAACGGTTATAAAACGGTAGAGTTTTTATCAAGTACTTCTTGTGGGGAAGTCGCGATCAATTCTTGCGGTGAACAAGTTTTTTGCTTACCAGCAAGCTCTACCTTTAATGGCGTAGCAAAGTCTGGATCAGGGGCAAATTTTCTAACAGGAATTAATGATTCAAGTGGAAACTTTTTGGATGGTAATGACGATAAAACCTCGGGAGATGATTTTAATTGGATTTTTAGAACGAATAATGCTTTAGAATTAACTCCTCCAGAAGTTTCTAGCATTAGTCCAGACAATGATTCTTCTAACAATAATATTAGAACAGATGTTTCAGCAACTTTTAATGAGCTTATTTCACCATCATCACTTAGTTCAGATAATTTTTATATATACAAATTTTCTAATGAAGTTAATGCACTCTGTAATATAGATGCATTGAATGGAAGGAAAACGAGTATTACAAATATAAGTTGTTTCCCAAATTATACTGTTTCTGGAAATCGTGCAACAACAAGCATCAAAATTTATTCACCATTTTTAGAGGCAAGTAGTACTGTGTATAGACCAAGACTTACGTCAAATATTAAAGATAGCTACGGAAATTGTTTTTATGATGCGCTGGGAATAGGAAGGGAAACTACAAGCACGCCAAGTCAACGATAATTATATATTTATAAAAACTGGACAAGGCAATATATGAAATCCGTTAGATGATTATATTGAATAAAAATATAATATTTATGGATATTAAAATAAAAAATGATATGATAAATGATAACAAAAAAATATCTAATGTATTTAGTCTATTTATATTTTTAGCAATAGTTTTTGTTATTGCCCCTATTTTTGTTAATGCACAGGTTGATTTGGGTCAAACTCAAGAAATTGCTGCTAGCGCAGGGCTTGGTATAGAAGATAGTGAAGTTGTCATAGGAAATATTATAAAAATAGCACTAGGCTTTTTGGGGCTTGTTGGTCTTGTTATTGTAATCATTGCGGGTTTTAAATGGATGACTAGTGGCGGAAATGAAGAAAAGATAAAGAGCGCAAAGAAGATGTTACTTGCAGGTGCTGCCGGAATAGTTGTGATTTTGTTTTCATATTTGATAGTAAATTTTATAATAACCAAAGTTCAAGAAGGAACTGGAACTCCAGGCGGACCTGGAAATCCTACAGAAACTGAAAGCTGTGATGTTGAGGGATCGTGTCATGGTTGTAATCGTGTTTGTTCCGGAGGAGAAGTTGTGTATTCAGAAATCTCTTGTGGTTGTTCCGGAGAACAAAGATTAAGAATTATTTCTTATAGTCCAAGGGGGAGCAATGTAAAATTGTGTCAGAAAGTGCAATTGGAGTTTAGTGAAAATATAAAAAGCTCAACCGTTAATTCTAATAACATAAAAGTTTATAGATGCAATACATCAGATGATTGCACGATAAATATAACAAGTCAAGGCACTGTAACGAGCTCTGAAAACATAATACAATTTTATGTAGATTCTTATGCAGAAAATACAACATATAAAGTTTTTGTTAGTCATGATGGAATTGAAGGGATCTCTGGTAAAAAATTATTAGAAGATTTTTCCTGGAATTTTAATACAGGATCAGAAGAGGATAATGTTCCGCCAAAAGTTATTGATGTTTTTCCTGAAGGAGGCGATATTTGTCTTAAATCTCATATAAGCGCAGAGTTTTCTGAGGAAATGGATAAAATTTCTTTGCTTAATTTAGATAATTTTAGATTGTTTAAAGATAATAATACTCAAACAGATTTTACTTTTAAACACAGTGTAAATGCTAATAAGCTAATACTAAAGTCAAACAAGAACTTTGATGTTAATACGGATTATTTTCCGCTTTTAGATGGATCTAAAATAATGGATTCTTGTGGAAACAAATTAGATGGAAACAAAAATGGAATCAGAGAGGATAGTATTGTTGATAATTATCCTACAAGTGGGCCGTCGGATGTGTGGAGATTTACAAGTGGTTTGAATGATAAATGTGAGCCAGTTATTACGAGTGTATCTCCCGAAGAAGTTTATTATGATGGAGAAGCAATAACTATAACAGGCCAATATTTAAGTGACGCTGTCGTTGTTTTTGATAATCAAATAATAGTAGATGAATCAACAGAGCTTTGTATTGCGGGTGTGTCTGATAAATGGCCAAAAAGAATATGTAAATTAAACGATTGGAATAGCAATAGTATTTCTTTGTATGTTCCAGCAACAGGCGGTGATTTAAATGGAATAAGAAATGGTGCTATTAAAGTACAAACAACAGAAGGTGTCGCAAGTGCAAGCGTTGCTTTAATAAGTCCTAGAATTGAGTCTGTTTCTCCAGAAGAGGGTGGGCCTGGGCAATTTGTAACAATAAACGGCTCTGGTTTTGGAAGTAGTAAAGGAAATAATGATAGAGTTGTATTAAGACCAATTTCAGAGAACACTACAGATGGAGATTTGGAACTGTCTTGCGGAATTGATAGTTGGCACGATACTTATATAATAGTTTCTATTCCAAGTGATTTAGAATTGGGAGAATATTATTTTCAAGTCGTAAAAAAGGGTCTTCTACAAGATGAGAAATGGAGCAATACTTATGCATTTGAAGTTGACAATTCTCTTCCCGGACCAGGTCTTTGTAGTGTATCCCCCAGCGTTGTAAAGTATAATGACGATTTTGTTGCAACTGGTGTAAGATTGGGAGATGGTTCATACAGCGTTAATGAAAGAAATGTATTGTTGGGAAGTTACTATAACTCAGTTACTTCTACTGTCATATCTTGGTCTGATCTAAGTGATGGGCAAGATACAAAAGTGACTGTTCAGACACCAAATCTTAGAAAAGGACAAGTTGGAGTGAGGGTTGTTACTCAAAAAAATGGAGTTACAAAATTTAGTAATAGTATTCCAATAAATATAGACGTAGATCCCGCAAATCAGTTTAAAATTACATATATAAGTCCTGCATCAAGTACTTTGGGCTCATATATTACAATATATGGATCTGGCTTTGGAGATTCAAAGGGATTTTCTTCTACTGTTAAATTTAAAAACGGAGCTAGCGATGCTTGGTTTGATGGTGATTTTGCATTTCCAAGTGTTTGTTCTACTGCTTATTGGAAAGATGATAGGATAATAGTAAAGGTTCCAAGTAATTTTAATATACCAGAGGATCCAGGATACCTCAATTCTCAAGTTAAGATTATAAAAAACAAAGACACGGCAAGTCAGCAAGAAACAAATCCAGTTGCTTTTATAGTGAGAGATGGCAATCCAGCGCCTTCTATATGTTCTATAGATCCAACAAAAGGAATAGCAGGGGATTCTATAACAGTCTACGGAGAATATTTTAACACCTTAAATAAGGCTGTGTTTAGTTACGGACAAGACGATAATGAAGTATCTATGAGTGGTACAAATGGAAATTCAATTCAAGTCACTGTACCAGAAACAAAAACAGGTTTGCTCGCTCTTCACGGCGTTGATACTGGGTATGGAAATACAGTGAATTTTGAATATGGTGAGAATGGTACAACTCCACCGCCTCAGACAAAGTGGGATTTTTATGGATGGCATTTTGAAACTTGCGATAATTGTAAAATTCCTAGAGTAGTAACATCGCCTTGTGTAAATGCTTTTGCTTCACCTAGCCCAAGATCAGGATCAAAAGACGTTCCAGTTGATGCTAGACTATTTTTTGCTTTTGAATATCCAGATGGAAGTGGGGCAAATATAAAGTCTAGCACATTGATTTCTAGTAATTTTGAATTATTAAATTGTGGAAGCGAGGAAAATCCAATTTGCTCTACCAGTGCAAAGAGTTTTACTATAGAAAATAGTAATGCCTCGTCTATAGAATTTTCTGCAGACTCAAATTTTGTAGCTGGAAATTGGTACAAATTTAGTATCAAGCCAAATCGTATATATGATATAGATAACATGTTGTTATCCACGACTAACAATGAAATATTTTTCAAGATAAATAGTAATGGGGGTGTGTGTATTCCAGATACAATGAGAATTAATCCATTAGCACAAGTTACAACCTATGAGCCGCTTAAGAAAATTAGCTATTATGATTCACTTATAAATAGCAATGGTTGTTATGCTTGTAGTGATGAGGGATATACTTATGCTTGGGCTCCAACAAACTCTAATTTATTAGACTCTTTAACTGGCTTGGGAAGTGTAGCAACAGCAACTCTAAACAGCAGCTTTAGAACTGGTACAGTAACAATAGAATCTACAGCTGCTTCTTCAGGACTAAGTTTGAGTTTATTTGCCAGTTCAACTCTTAGAATAAACTTGGGATGTTCAATTTTTAATAAAGCCTCTGGTACAAGTGAAAGTGCTGAGCAATTAGCTATTAGGCAGGGAAAATGTGCTAATGAAGATGAGCATCCAGGTCTAACTTGCTGTTGGAATTCTGCGCAAGCTACTTGTGTAGATGATGGAAATTCAGTTTGTTTAGAGCCTTATTTGAAATTAGCGCCTTGCAAGAAAAGTCAAAACATTATAGTTCAGCTTGCCTCCCCATCCCCAGCTAATTATTCTACAAATGCTCCAATAGATGCAATTATTCATGCACAATTTGGTGGTTACGGAGGAGATAGTTTCAAAATGAATACAACTACGTATAATGGAGGAATGCAAATATTTTTTTGTGGCAATTCTACCTCTACATGTGCCCAAACCGTATCTCCTATTACAGCGAGTGCAAGCGTATTAATGGATTTAAGCGATGATTTATTTGTAAGTTATGGTACTAATAATACTGCAACATTTACTCCAAATGTTTGGTATAAGGTTAAGTTAAAAGATTCAATAAAAGATATAAGGGGAAACAAGCTTCAACAACCAACAGAATGGTATTTCAAGACAACATCGACTCCTTGTATTGCAACTCAGCTAAGTATTCTTCCAAACTCAGTTAGATTACCTGTGTCTGAAAGTAGAAGGCTGGTAGCAATTTGTTCTGATAGTAATTGTAATGTTTGTGCTTCGAGTGGATATCAATATTCATGGAGTTCAGCAAGTCCAACAATTGCAAGTATTTTAGAAAATGCCACAAATATCTCTACAACAACTGCTAATGCAATAGGATCAACTACTATTACGGTAGTTAATAGTAGTTTGAATATTTCAAATAATAGAATAGTAACAGTCACTTCAAATTGTAATAGATTTAAAATTTCCTCTACGTGCAATTCTGATAGCAATTGTTGTTGGAATAATGATAAATGTTCTTCAAATACTGCAAGTTGTGCAAGTCAGTGTTCAGCATTTTCTTCTGAAGCTTCGTGTGAAATTACTACAGATGATGCAGTGTGTTGTTGGTCAGGAACAAGCTGTCTTAATGGAATTAGCAATCCAAGGTGTATGGCTCAAGATAATTGTAGCAAAAATACAAGTGAGCTAACTTGTCTTAACTCTAATTGTTGCTGGGCTAATGCTAAGTGCACATTAAATATGGGGTTGTGTAATCATGGAAACTTTACAATGACAAGTAAATATCCAACTGGACAGTCTTGTCTTAATCCAATGATACACGCAGAGTTTGATGCAGTCATAAATTATAGTTCATTAAGCACAAGCACCGTTATTCTTGAAGATTTGGGGCCTATAAACGATCAGGCGTCAGAAAGAGTTATTAGAGTGCCAGTCCAATTTTATTCCTATTCAAGTTCATCAAGTCGGGGCGTGATTAATATGGAGCTTTTGAGTCCACTTAAACAAAAAAATAATTATAGAGTCAGATTGCTTGGATCAATAAGATCTATAGATGGCAGAACATTGAATTGTAATAGTCAAAACCCATCAGAATTATTAGATGTTTATATAGATAGATTACAAGATATATTAAAAAAAGACGTTAGGACTTTAAACGAATTAATTAAGTCTAGCTTAAAAGAAAATCAAAAGATTTTGTCAGAAATATTAATAATAGACAAAGAAATATCAGATAAATCACAGGACATTAAGTCGGTTATTGAAAATGAGAACACTTTAAAAGAATTATTAATAAGTCGAGATAAAAATATAAAGAAATTATCAAAAATAGATGATAAGATTTTATCGCAATTAGATATATATAAAGAAGTTGTATCTATAATTGATAATATAGTATCAGGTAGCCAATCTCAGTGGCAAATAGATCAAGGGTGTAGTTGGGGCTTTCAAACAAATAGTAGTCCATGTGAGCTGTCTCATGTAGAGATTGTAGATCCAGCTGGGCATTATTACGAATATGATAAACCAAATGTAGAAAAAATATTTAAAGCAATAGCGCAAGATGCATATGGTAATCCAATTTCAAGAATAGCGGGCTTTTATTCTTGGAATTGGCAATGGACTTCTGGTGATAACAGTCTTGTGAACATAGTTGGATCAAGTGAAGCCTCATCTACTATATTTAAATCTCAAAATAAAAATGGAAACACAAAGGCTACAATAACTGTAAAAAAACAAGTTCCACCAGTTGGTTATAACGACGAAGATATTACAGATGAAGCAACAATAAATTTATTTATGTGTAATACTCCTTGGAGTTTTGAAGCTTATGGATTTAAATTAAGATATTGCAGGGATGGAGGATTGCCAGAATTAGATGCGTCTTCTGTTATTATAAATACACCAGTCAATTCCCCGGATGGTTTATTAAAAGAATATATATTTAGATACAAGGCCGATCCAATTGCCAAGGCAAAAGATAGTAATTCTAGCTTATTAAGTTTGATTTTAGGTAGAATGTTTAACGACTTTGTTGTAAGAGTTTTTGCTGAGACAGCATCGTATCAAGAAGATTTAATAGGTATTAGAATATATCAGAACAACAAGCATTTATCTCCTAGTGATTGGTATAGAAGCACAAATTCATTTGATTTTAAGGGAAGTCCACAATCAAGAAAGGTTGATTCTTATGATGCAATTGTAGACGGTAGGACAACTTATATAAATGCGGGTAGAAAATTCACAGAAAATGTTAATAATCAGGGTTCCTCTGGAAGAATTTCTACAAATATATACTTAATTTCAAAAAATCAGAATTCTTCACCGTTTACAAATAATATTTATTCTCAATTGGTTGATAGTTGGCAATTTAATGCAACTGAAACATCAGATATAAAAAATAAAATTTCTCAAGACGTAAAAAGATGGCAAGACTTAAGAAGTATTGAAAATAATTTAGAGATTTATGCTAATTCAAATAAATATTGTACTTATGATGATGATGATGATATCTCTAATGTTCGATGTGCTTCTGATGGTGATTGTATTAATCATATAATGAAGTTTGACAAATGTGTTAAAACCTACCCAGAACTTACAAGCGGCACGTATGTAAAAGGAACTACAAATTCTCTATGGGGTTCTTGGGATGATAATTTAGGCAAGGCTCTAAAAGTTAGTTTGCCGAAAGATCCAGTAAATCGGTTTAATAATTGCCATATTAATCCATATAATTTAGATCAATCAACTTGTTTTGATAGTATAAATCATATATTTATTTGTCCAAAAGATTCTAAGATATATTATTATGAGGCAAGTACGCATAATTCAAATGCAACAAAAGCATTGAGTTATAAACTTTATTCTTTGCTTAACTATTCTAATAATAATATGTGGTTTGATAATAATGCGGCTGTTAATGATAATATAGAGATTTCAAATATAAATGTTTGTAGTAGTGAACCTGTTATAGATCAATAACTATTCAAGTGTTTTATAAATTGTAAAATTTGTGTTATAATAAAATCACCTAAATGGGTGATTTTATGTTTAAGAACGCTCATTGAACTAAAAACATATTGAACAATAAAATAGTTCAACATAATATGGATAATCTTTTAGATAAAAATTCTTTATCAGCAAGCGATCCAAATGGGGCTTTGGCTGACGATATTTTTTCAGATACTGAACGTTATAATTCGGATAAGGTTTTGAAGCCAGGAGGTATTGCGCCAAGATCGCCAATTACAAACTATAAAGAATTAGTTAGAGAGGTAGATGACTCTCAATCAGATAAAATAAGGCCAAAATATTTTTTTATTGGATTGATTGTTTTTGTTTTTATTTTTGTAGCAATAGGTTTTTATGTATACACTAATTTTTTTATAAAGAAAAATGATTCAGGAGAAATATTTTTAGATAATAAGGCTCAAATTACAGATCTTTTAAATCAAGATGCAACTAGCACATATTCTTCAGATAATTTAAGTCAAAATGTTAATTTAGATAGTGATGGAGACGGACTTTTAGACCAAGAAGAGGATCTATTAAAAACAGATAAAAATAAAATTGATACAGATGAAGATGGGCTTAGTGATAAGGATGAGCTTCGATACAAGTCAGATCCGCTTATCAAAGATTCGGATGGAGATGGTTATTTGGATGGTGAAGAAGTAAGAAATGGATATGATCCAATGGGTCCAGGTAAGTTATTGAATTTTGATTTTTTGAATTCAAATTTATCAAATGAGCCAGTTTTTGATAATTTAGATATGTCTAATTGGTTAAATATTGAATCTTATATAAGCTCCCTAAAGACAGGTTCTTTCGCAAATTCAATTTTTGATTTTCAATATCCAGGTGATTTAGTAGCTTCTGTAGATAATAATCAAATAGTGCTTTCGGGAAAAAATTTCAAAGTTTATTTTGAAATAAAAGACAATAAATTAGAACTTGATTTAAGTGATTGGATTATGACCCAGCCAGAACTATCTTTATCAACTAATGATTCAATAAGTATATCTAATTTTGAAGCAAGAATAGTTACAAGTAATAATGAAGATTTCAAAAAAATAATTTTTATAGCAGACAAATCATCTATTTATATATTTAAATATTTGGGAGATGTTAATTTGGTGGATGATATTAATATTTTTAAATCAATTGCATATTCATTTAATATAAAATAAAATATGTTTGAAGAAAAACAAAATCAAAATATAAACTCCAATATGGACCCCTCTCAAAAAGTTTTTGATAGTTTAAATACAGATAAAGAATTAGAGGCCAGTGATGATAATATTCATTATATGCCTGAGAGATTTATGACGCCTTCAGAAATGAGCCACAATAAAACAAATGTGGGTCTAATTATTTTAATAGTAGTAATTATTATAGTTATTTTGGCAGTTGCTGGATTTGCAATATATGTTTTATATGGAAAGGGGAGTGTTGCAAATAAAAATGTCTTAGACTTAGGTATTACTCCAACTACAACGCAAGAGATTATCGATCCCAATAAACAAGAAAATTTAGACACGCCAGAGCTTAGAGATCAAAAAAGATTGTCAGATATTTTAGAAATAAGAACCGCGCTTAGTTTATATTTTAATGAACAAAATAAATATCCAAATTCGTTATTTGACCTTTCTTCATATTTGACAAATATCCCCGTTAATCCATCTCCAAATGGAGAGTCTTATAATTATCAAACAAAAGACTCCAACAAAGACTATGTTATTACATTTGCTTTTGAAGGAAATATAAAAAATGGAAATCTTATTTTACAATCTGGCAAATATCAGCTAAGCTCAAAATTTGGAATAGAAACATATAAAGAATTACAAGATGATAATGATAATGATGATAGTAATGATAATTCTGATAATAATGATTCAAGCAATGATGATAATGATCAGCAACCAGCAATTATTCCTCCATATGGATTAGATTCAGATGAAGATGGTCTTACGGACCTTGAGGAACTTATTTTTAAAACAAATTCAGCACTAAAGGATACTGATTCAGATACTTATAATGATAAAGAAGAGATTATAAATTTATATGATCCAACAAAAATTGATCAAAAATTGTTAGACAATGTAGATTTGGCAAGGGTTTTTGTGCAAGAAGATTTAAAATATTCATTTGTTTATCCCGCTTCTTGGACTACTCAAACGAAAGATACGGAGTCAAAAGATACTATTATTTTTGAATCAGAAAATAAAGATTTCATTAAGATTCAGGTCAAGGACAATCCTCAAGAACTGTCAGCAAAGAGTTGGTATTTGAATAGTTCTCCAGAAGTAAATCCAAACGACTTAAGTGATTATAAAAACAAAAATAATATCATAGGAATTAAATCAAAAGATGATTTGAATGTTTATTTGGCTGTAAGCACAAAGATTTATATAATATCATATATTTCAATCGATACAGAAAAGTTGAGCTATCATTCTATTTTTGAATTAATTGCAAATAGCTTTAAGACTTTCAATTAATTTTATGTACGACATAAATATTTTAATAAAAGATTTTGAGATAAAAAATTATTTTAATAAGTGTGTCAATAAGATATGTAAAAATGAAAAAGTAAAAAAAGATCAGATTTCAATTGTTATAATAGATGATGTTTTGATGAAAAAACTTAATGCTAGATACAGAAAAAAGAATAAAACAACAGACGTGCTTAGTTTTGTAAATTCAGATATAAAGGAAAAATTTTCCAAAGACAATTATTTGGGAGAAATATTCATTAGCTATGATCAAGTCAAAAAACAATCCCAAGACGTAAAAAAAGAAATGATACATTTATTTGTTCATGGATATTTGCATCTTAAGGGGTATGCTCACGATGATGACGGGCAATTAGCTCGTATGAATAGAGCTCAGGCTAAAATATTAAATAAAATATATAATTAATAGATAAAATTTATACTAATATGAAAAGAAATCAAATAATCACAGGACTAGATATTGGCACGAGTCTTATAAAGGTAGCTGTCGCTCAAGTACAAGAGGATGGTTCTATTAATATAATAGGGGCGTCAGAACATCAATCTCGTGGTATTGTCGGTGGTAGTATTGTAAGCACAGAAGAGGTTGTAAATTCAATTTCTTCAGCTCTAGAAAAAGTAGAGCGAGTTATAGGCGTGCCAATAGAGCGCGTTACCATTAGTGTTTCTGGTCCAAATATAAAATCTATTAATAGTCAGGGCGTTGTTGCCGTTGCAAAAGCCGATGGAGAAATAAAATATGAAGATATAGATAGGGTGCTTGATGCAGCTCAAACAGTTGCAGTGCCAGCAAATTATGAAATATTACATGTTATACCACGTCATTACAAAATAGATAATCAAGACGACGTAAAAGATCCAATAGGGATGAGTGGTGTAAGGCTTGAAGTAAATGCTCAGATAATTATGGCATTATCATATCAAATAAAAACTCTTACAAAATGTATTTATAGAACAAGTGTTGATATAAAAGATATGGTTTTTGGTATTCTGGCTGATGCAGAATCTGTTTTAAATAGAGATCAAAAGGAGCTTGGCACAGTGTTAATTAATATAGGCGCATCTACTACTGGAGTTGCTGTTTTTGAAGGAGGGGATCCAATTCATGTTGCAGTATTGCCCATTGGTTCATCTCACATAACAAATGATTTAGCGATTGGGCTTCGAACGTCTATAAAAGTGGCAGAACAAGTAAAAATAAATGAAGCAACTTGTCTTGTAGAGCAGGTAAAGAAAAGAGATGAAGTTGATATAGGCTTATTTGATCCAGAAGAAGATAAAAAGATTATGATTCCAAGATCGGAAATATCCAAGATAGCAAGAGCGAGAGTTGAAGAAATTTTTGATCTTGTTGGTCGTGAACTAAAAAAAGTAGAGAGATTTGGAATGCTTCCAGGAGGAGTGGTTCTTACAGGCGGAGGGGCAAAGTTAAACGGTATAGTAGAGTTAGCAAAAGCAGAGTTAAAATTACCAGCATTTTTAGCAAAACCATATAAAGCAAATTCAATTACAGATAAAATATATGATTTGAGTTATAGTAATGTATTGGGATTGATTTTGTGGGATTCTAAAAATAATCGTCCTACCAAAGGATTGGGATTCTCAGTTGATACAGGAAGAATGAGCTCAAAGATTTCTAAATGGTTTAAATCAATTATTCCATAATAAATTAATTTTTTCTTCAATGAAATAAATTAGAAAGGAACAATATATGTCACGAAGCAAGGAAATAAAACCAGAGATTGAAACTTTTGCAAAAATAAAAGTTGTTGGAGTTGGTGGATCTGGTGGATCTGCTATAAATAGAATGGTAGGAGAAGGTATTAAGGGAGTTGAATTTATAGCTGTAAACACGGATGCTCAAGCCCTTAGCATGTCTCAAGCTAAAAACAAAATACAAATTGGAATAGAAACGACAAGAGGACTTGGTGCTGGAATGGATCCAGAAACTGGTTTTAGGTCTGCAGAAGAAAGCTCAGAAGAACTTGAGAAGGCTATAGGCGGTTCAGATATGGTTTTTATCACTTGTGGACTTGGTGGAGGAACAGGAACTGGTGCCGCGCCTGTTATAGCAGATATTGCAAAAAATACTGGCGCACTTACAGTTGCTATTATCACGAGACCATTTGGCTTTGAAGGTGCACAGCGAAAAGCAATATCAGAGAGAGGATATAGCGAGCTAGAAAGTAGGGTTGATACTATTATTACTATATCAAATGATAGAATATGGAATGTATTAGATAGAAAAATTTCTTGGCAAGAGGCTCTTCGCGCTGTTGACGGGGTGTTGCATCAAGGAATTCAGGGAATATCTGAAATAATTACAATTCCCGGCATGATAAACGTTGACTTTGCTGATGTTAGAGCTATTATGTCTGATGCAGGATCTGCTCTAATGGGAATAGGTCGTGCAAGTGGAGAAGACAGAGCCAAAAAGGCCGCAAAGGAGGCTATTGACTCTCCACTCTTAGATGTTTCAATTGCTGGTGCAAAGGGAATATTATTTACAGTAACTGGTGGATCGGATTTAGCTATGTTTGAGGTCAATGAAATAGCAGAAATAATTACAGCATCAGCAGACGGAAATGCAAAAATAATTTTTGGTACTGTAATTGATGAGTCTATGAAGGGTGATATAAAGGTTATGGTTATTGCAACTGGTTTTGAAAATTTTGATATAAAAGATTCAAAATCAATTGGTTTTCAATATACGCCAAATAGATATGTTAATTCAATAAATAATATAGATGATAAAAAGCTAGATTCAAAAAATTCTAATTCAGAACCAGATAATAAAATAGAAGATAAAGAGGAAGATTATTTTGAAGACGAAGTGAAAGAAGAAGATAATTCATTTAAGATTAGAAACAATAAATTTCAGAGTAATGATGATGAAGATATTATTATGCCGGATGCAAATAACGAATTAGATATACCAGCATTTTTGAGAAGAAAGATTAAATCATAAATATATGAAATGTCCAATTTGTCCAGCTACAACAAGAGTGCTTGATTCTCGTGTTGCAACAGATGAGGTGACAGTAAGAAGGCGAAGGGAGTGTCTTGAGTGCGGGTTTCGTTTTTCTACAATTGAAGAAATAGAAATTTTGGATCTTAAAATAATAAAAAGAGACGGAAAAAGAGAAATATACAATAAAGAAAAATTAAAATCAGGAATCAAGAAAGCTCTTGAAAAAAGAGATCATGGCGAGGAAGAAGTAGCACAGCTTTTGAGAGATATTGAAATGGATTTACAAAAATTGAAAAAAGAAGAAATAGACTCTTCTGTTGTGGGAGAATTTGTTATGAATCATTTGAAAAAATTTGATGGAGTAGCTTATATTAGATATGCATCTGTTTATAGATCTTTTGAAGATGTAAACATGTTTAAAAAAGAATTAAAAAATTTAGAAAAATAAGGTTCTGGGTTAGCCCCGTCATTATAATAGCTTATAATTGTTGCGGGATTCAGCTTCGCGGGATAAGTTAGTGGGTTAGTTGATTAGGAATTTTTAACACACTGACAATCTAACCCTCTGACCACCTAACCCCCTAATCATCTAACACCATGGAAGAACAACAAGCAAAAAATAGAGTAGAGGAATTATTAGAGGAAAATTTGAGGCTAAATAAAGAAATTTATGAAGTGTGTGTCAAATTAAAAAAATATATGTTTGCCGCGCAGATTTATAGTATTATTAAGTTTTTTATTATAATAATTCCTATTGTTGTTGCAATTATATTTTTATTACCACTTTTTAGCCAAATCAGCCCATATCTAAAAGATTTACCAGCACTTCTAAAAATTGGTACTATGGATTATGAATCTTTGTTAAAATAGATATAGGTATGTTAGCTCTAATATTCAAGACGACTCTTGTGAATCGTCTTTTTTCTTACTCAAAAATCTATTTTTATGGTAAAATATAAGTATGAATTGATGAATAAGTGCTTATATTTTGTTGTATTATTTAATTCATAGAGAATTTAATTCTTATTTTGAAAATGAGTATAAAAATGAAAAACAAAGTATTACAACCCATATTTATTGATATTATGTGGGGATTTATTTATTTTCCTATTTGGTGGTATTCAAAAGGAATTTTAATGGCTTTTAAATTTTCTTTTGGGAGAATTGGAGATTATTGGAAAACTAGAGGATTTTCAATATCCATAAGATTTCTTTTCAAGCCAATGTATTTACAGAATGATTTTTGGGGTAGAGTAATTAGTTTTTTTATAAGACTCATAGTTTTGATCTTTAAGCTAGTCCTTTTTATAATTGTAATCGTTGTATTTGTATCTATTTTCTTGTTGTGGACACTGCTTCCGATCATAGCTATTTATAAGATTTTTATTAATATTTCTAATTTATAAAATGAATAAGCTAGAAAAAACAACAATAAGTTATTGTAATAAATGTGATAGCGGACAGTGTGATTATTGTGGCTCTAGCAAGTATTATTTAAATATGGATGGAGTCAATATTTATTGGAGCAAGGATTTATCTGACTCATCTGTAAAAATTGATGAAATAAAAAAAATTGCAAATGCAATGCTAAATGTAATTCTTTTTATGATCTCAATATGTGGATTTTTGTTGTTTGTCTATAAGTTTTATTTAATATTAGAAAATGGATATAGTATTTTATATCAAAAAAACTGGGAGGGGCCAGTAGAGCTAATTATTTGGGTGTGTGTATTATTTGCAATGTTTTTGTTTTATAGATTGAATAGCAAGGATAATAGTAAATATAAAATACTCACATTAGATCCAGATCTTTATCAAGGCAAAAAATTAATTTCTCAAAATATTTACAAAACACTTTCTAGAGAAATAAAAAATTATTTAATAGATGCTTATTATATTTCAAAAAAATACAATATATCTTCAATTAATTCAATGTCATTATTTTTGGCGTTGTTAAAAAATGATAAGAGCACAATAATTCTTGCAAGGCTTGGAATTTCAATAAGTGCCTTAGAGCAAAAACTTATGGGGAGGTTGGCGGAAAATAAAAATATTGAAATCGGTATAGATGAGCTAAGTTTTATAATGTTTAATTCATATTATTTTGCCAGGAAATCAAGCTCTAGCTATATAAATTTTAGTCATGTTATAACTGCAAATATTTTATGCAGTGAGTATATTGTAGAATTGTTTTTGGATTTTGGGATTAGCATAGACCAAATTAACAATGTAATTGAGTGGATTAAATTATCAGATAATCTTATTAAAAAAAGTAAAAGGCACAAGTCAATTGCTATTTTTAAGCCTCGTGGAGACGTAAATAGGGCCATGACAGCTATTGCAACCCCGTATTTAGATAGTTTTAGTGAAGATTTTACATTGCTTGCAAGACGTGGATATTTACCACTTAATGTTGTAAGAGAAGAAAAATTGCAAGAAATTTATAGAATAATAGAGTCAAATAACCAGAGCCTCGTTTTGTTGGGATTGCCTGGAATAGGTAAGGATAGCATTATAGAAACAATTGCAAATAATATGGCAAGCGAAGATGTTCCTAGTGTTTTACAAGACAAAAGACTTGTTTCTTTGTCTATATCAAGATTTGTTTCAGTCTCTCAAGCAGAAGGAAGAATCCAAGAAAATTTTTTGAAGCTTATGAATGAAGTCGTCAGATCTGGTAATATTGTTCTTGTTATAAGGGATATTCATAATATGGTAGGAATTTCATCATCTGGAATTGAAAATGTTGATTTATCAGAAGTTTTTTCTGATATTATATCGCAGTATAATATAATGGTTATTGGAACATCTAATCCAAAAGATTATACAAAATATTTGGAAAATAGTTGTTTAGGCACATTATTATCAAAAGTTGAAATTACAGAACCTAATATTAATGAAACAATTCAGATACTAGAGTCAAAAAGTTTTTCACTTGAGTATAAATATGGTGTTTATTTTTCATATCAATCATTAGAGAGAATAGTAAAGCTTACAAATAATTATATTCATGATAGATTTCAGCCAGAAAAAGCAATTCGTATAATGGAAGAACTCGCTGTGATGGTTTCAAAACAAAAAAACACACGTCTTGTTACAAGCGAGGATGTCTCTCGACTTATTTCAGAAAAGATTCATATACCACTTGAAAAAGTTACGGCAAGTGAGGGCGAAAAGCTTTTGAGATTAGAAGAAATTATGCACAAACGTATTGTCGGTCAAAACGAAGCAATATCAATGGTTGCATCAGCACTAAGACGTGCAAGAGCAGAGATAAGAGATGAAAAAAAACCAATAACAAATTTATTATTTTTAGGCCCTACTGGAGTTGGTAAAACAGAATTAGCAAAAACAGTTGCACAAGTATTTTTTGGTTCAGAGGAAAGTATGATAAGGCTTGATATGAGTGAGTATCAAGATGAAAATAGTATTTCAAGGCTTATGGGATCAGAAAATTTAGATAATTCGGGCATTCTTACAGAAGCTGTGAGAAATAATCCATTTTCTTTAGTGTTGTTAGATGAAATAGAAAAAGCTCACCCAGAAATTTTGAATATATTTTTACAAGTTATGGATGACGGAAGACTCACTGACTCAACTGGACGTACTGTAGACTTCTCAAATTGTATTATAATTGCGACTTCTAATGCGGGTGCGTTTTATATTCAAGACGAATTATCGCGTGGATCGGACTTAGAAAAAATAAAAGAAGATTTATTACAACGTGAATTAAGAAGTAATTTCAAGCCAGAGTTCATAAATAGATTCAATGGTGTAGTTTTATTTAAGCCACTTAGTCAAGTTGAAATAGAGCAAATTGCGGTGATGATTTTGGATAAATTAGCCACAAGACTCAAGGAAAAGGGTATTGAGTTTGTAGCAACAAATGATGCTATTAAAAAATTAGCAGAATTAGGATTTAGTAAGGAATTTGGTGCAAGACCATTAAAGCGAACTATAGAGACTCGTGTTGATGATGCTCTTGCTAACTTTTTGCTCACAAATCAGATACAGCGACGTGATAGAGCTATTCTAGACCCTGATTTAAGTATTAGGATTGAAAAGGCAAGACGCCTCTGATATAATGAGCTAATAGAATAATAGGTTAATTTTGAAAAGTCAGCGTGTCGGTAGTTTGGTTGGATAGAGAGCCTAATTTACTAACTATCTAACCCCCTCCTGACCCACTAAATTTATGGTAAAAAAAGATACAAAAGTCAAGGAAAATACAGAATTAATGGACAAAATTATATCACTTTGTAAAAGAAGGGGCTTTGTTTACTCTTCTTCTGAAATTTATGGTGGTTTTGCAGCTGTTTATGATTATGGACCATATGGAGTAGAACTTTTAAATAATATCAAAAATTCTTGGTGGAAATACATGGTTCAATATCGTGAAGATGTGGTGGGGCTTGATAGTGCTATTTTTATGCACCCAAAAGTATGGGAAGCGAGTGGTCATGTATCTGGATTCTCAGACCCTCTTACTGAGTGTAAAAAATGTCATTATAGATTTAGGGTTGATACAGTATTAGAGGAGTTTGGAATTGGTGCTGATGAAAAAATGAGTCTTGAAGAAATAGAAAAATTGTTTAAGAAGAGTTTAGCAAAAATAAAATGTGCAAAATGTGGATCAAATGAATTTACAGAAATAAAGAAGTTTAATTTATTAGTGAGCTCAAATTTAGGAAACTTTTCGGGTGATTCGGATAAAGATCCAGTTTATTTAAGGGGTGAGACAGCTCAAGGAATTTATGTAAATTACAAAAATGTATTGGATTCAACACGGGTAAAAATTCCTTTTGGCATAGCTCAAATAGGAAAGGCTTTTAGAAATGAAATCACAGCACGACAATTTATTTTTCGTACTCGTGAATTCGAACAAATGGAAATGCAATATTTTACCTCTCCTAAAGAGGATATGAAAGAATATGAGAAACTCAAGGAATATAGATGGCAATATTATCTAGATTTGGGAATAAAAAAAGAAAATCTTAAATGGCACAAACATGAAAATTTGGTTTTTTATGCAAAGGAAGCATATGATATAGAATATAAGTTTCCATTTGGATTCAAAGAGCTTGAAGGGCTTCATGCAAGAGGAGGGTATGACCTCAGTCAACATGCAAAATTTTCAGGAAAAGATATGAACTATCTTGACCCTTATACAAATGAGAAATATATCCCTCATATAGTTGAATCTTCTGCGGGGGTGGGGAGAACATTTTTAGCGCTTATATCAGAGGCATATACAGAGGAAAAAATTGGTGATGAAGAGAGGGTTGTTTTGAAATTTAAGCCAGAAATAGCACCAATAAAAATTGCAGTATTTCCACTTTTAAAAAACAAGCCAGAACTTGTTGAAAAGGCCCATGGAATATTCAAAAATCTAAGTAAATTATATAGATGTGAGTTCGATGATAATGGAAATATAGGAAAAAGATATAGAAGGCAAGATGAAATAGGAACTCCATATTGTGCGACTATTGATTTTGACACACTCTCAAATAACGAGGTAACAATAAGAGATAGGGACACAATGAAACAAGAAAGAATAAAAATAGAAAATTTAGTAGAATATTTTAAATTAAAATTTTCCGGTTATACAACCGGACAATAAAATATGAAAAATTTCAAAAAAATGTTTTTTATTTTAGTTCCAGTTTTTGTTTTATTTATTTTTAATATAGCAAGTGCCAAAATAGCTCTTGAAGTCCCTATTCCAGGAATGGAGGGTGGCGTAAAAGATCTAGGCGATTATATAAGAATTTTATATAATTATGGAATTTATGCGGCTAGTATAATGGCAGTAATAATGATATCGATAAATAGTTTTAAGTGGGTTTCAGCCGGTGGAAATAAGGGTTCTATAGAAAAAGCAAAGAGTGGAATGCTAATGTCTATAACGGGGCTATTTTTGCTTTTTGCTTCTTATATGATATTAAATACAGTGAATAGTCAGCTCATTCTTTTAAAAATGCCGTATGTTGAGCCTATTACCTCAGATTTTTTAGAGTTAGAAACTGAGAGTATGATTGGTTTAGACCCGGATTATTATGATGAGACATATGTTGCAGATTATGGGCATGAATCTGAGGGTGGAGGAAATCAAGTGGCTGTACAAAAGTGTGGCACAGCATCACAACAGTTAGGTGGATATTTTTGCGTCCCTTTTTCAAATAATGGAGACTTTGAATATGAATTTAGTGGGAATGTGATTGGTGATTGTCCAGATATGGAACAATGTGTAACAAAAAGCCCCGCTTGTAGCAACGGTAATGTTTGTACGGCTATTGGCAATTGCAGTAAATACGCCGATGGTTATTGCGATGGTGTTGGCTCGCAAGTTTGTTGCAAAAAACCAAAGCAAGGTATTAGAAAACCATGTCAACATAACGCTGACTGTATAAGTAATTGTTGTTGTGATCATCCATGGTACTACAAGGATGTGTGCAACTCAAAAACCTTTTGTTATAATAATGGGATGCCTTGTATACCATAATAGGTATTTAATTTGTTTAGTCACGCTTTATTTTATTGAAATAACGTAATTTATAGATAGCCGCATTTAACTAAATCTTTATGCAAAATATATTTTTAAAAAAACTTAAGGATACAAAGGCGATTACTGTTTTGGTTTTGATAAAAACGGGTTCAAGATATGAAAATGATTCAAATCGCGGAGTCGCTCATTTTTTGGAGCATTTACTTTTTAAAGGAACAAAAAAAAGACCAAGTTCTTTGGCGATCACAAAAGAGTTGGATAGTATTGGAGCAGAGTTTAATGCTTTTACGTCAAAGGACAAAACGGGTTTTTATATAAAAGCGCCAAAGGCGCATCTTGAAAAAGCATTAGACGTTTTATCTGATATGCTTTTTAATTCAAAGTTTGATACGCGAGAAATAGAGAAAGAAAGAGGCGTGGTGTTAGAGGAGTTCAATATGTATTATGATAATCCAATGATGTTTATAGATTCACTTTTAGAGTGCGGTATTTTTAAAGGTCATAATTTAGGAGAACTTATATTAGGCGATCAAAATGTTATAAAAAATATAAAAAGATCACAGATACTAAAATTTTATAAAAAGTATTACAATCCAGACAATTTAGTAATAGGGGTTTCTGGAAATTTTGATCAAAATAAGCTATTGCCACTTATAAAAAAATATTTCAAAATAAAAGAGTATAATACAAAAAATACTTTTGAAGAGTTTACGGGGAATCAAAAAAAAGAACAAATATTAATAAAGAACAAAGAAACGGATCAAGTTCATACGGCTATTGGATTTTTGGGAACGTCTATATTTGACGATGACTATTACGCAGTAAAGCTCCTTTCTATTATAATAGGTGGAAATATGAGTTCAAGATTGTTTTTGAAAATTAGAGAGAAAATGGGGCTTTGTTATTATATAAAATCATATACAGACAGCTATCAAGATACGGGAATATTTTCTATTATATCGGGGCTTGATAAATCAAGAATTGAAAGCGCGGTGGAGACAATTATCAAAGAATTAAAAAATATCAAGCAAAATGGTGTTACGGAAGAAGAGTTGAAAAGATCAAAAGAATTTATAGATGGAAAGTTAATTTTAAATTTAGAAGATAGTGCAAATGTTGTTGAGTGGTATGGAGATCAATTGTTATTACAGGGAGACGCCATTTCACCAGAAGAATTTTTCAAATATATCAATAAGATTACTATAAAAGATATAAAAAGAGTTGCAAACAAGATATTTTTAAAAGAAAAATTAAATCTTGCTGTAATAGGACCATTTAAAAATTCTAAAGAATGGGAAACAAAATTTAAAAAGATTATAAATAAAATTTTATAAAAACAAAAACTTTTTACTTAACCAAAAAAACAAGTTAAGTACAATAATAATATGGAAACAAGAACAGTGCATATTTCAACACTTACTTTTGTGAAAATAATAGCTATAGCACTTATTGCTTTATTTTTATTTTTGGTAAGAGATATATTGGCTATGATATTTTTGGCTTTTGTATTGGCATCTGCTATGAAGCCAGGGGTCGATTGGTTTGTAAATAAAAAAATTCCAAAAACACTTGGAATAGGAATAATTTATATTGTTTTCTTAATGATTATTTCTATTTTGATGGTTATTATTGTTCCTCCAGTTTCAAGAGAAATTACCCAACTTGCAAATCATTTTCCAGATTATTATGAAAGGATTAATTTGTTTTTGGCAAAATTTAATTCAGGATTTACCAATAGTGAAAATAGTCAGTCACAGCTTACACTAGCTAATATGGGTGGAGGATTAAGTGGTGCGGTTGGCTCTATTTTTAATACAACATTTCAAGTATTTAGTGGGGTTTTTGCATTTATCACAATTTTGATCCTTGCTTTTTATTTTGCAAGTGAGGAGACTAGAATAAGAAATTTTTTGAGAGGTCATATTCCAGCAAAAAAAAGAGATTATATTGTAGATCTTGTTTCTAAAGTTCAAACAAAATTGGGTTATTGGCTTAGAGGACAATTGTTGTTGTGTCTTATTGTATTTGGAGCAACATTCTTGTTATTGGCAATCTTTGGAGTAAAGTATGCTCTGGTGCTAGCAATTTTGGCAGGTATTTTTGAAATTATTCCTTTTTTTGGACCATGGGTTGCGGGGCTAGTTGGAGTTTTGATAACATTTTCTATTTCTCCCGCAAAAGCAATAATTGTAGCTATTATATACTTAGTGGTGCAACAAGCCGAATCAGCATTTATAGTTCCAAAGGTGATGAGTAGATCTGTGGGACTAAATCCGCTTTTGGTTGTTATTGCTATACTTATTGGTTTTCAAATTGGTGGAGTAATGGGCGCGCTTATTTCGGTTCCATTCGTTGCTATGTTGTCAGTTTTTGTTTGGGATATATTAGATAAAAAAAATGATTAATTTATACACAAGATAATGGGGAAATTATATATAGTTGCAACTCCAATAGGAAATTTATCTGATATAACATTTCGTGCTATCGAAATTTTGAAATCAGTAGATTTTGTATTTTGTGAAGATACGAGAGTTACAAAAAATTTACTAAATCATTATGGTATCAATACAAAATTAGAAAGTTATCATGAACATTCTGATAAAAACAAAGAAAACAAAATTTTATCACTTTTATCTGAGGATAAAAATATCGCCTACGTTAGCGATGCAGGAACGCCAGGAATAAGTGATCCTGGAGAAAGATTAATAAATTATGTTTTGGAAAATAAGCCAGACATAAAAATAGAATCTATTCCAGGAGCCTCATCCCTTATAACAGCGCTCTCAATTTCTGGATTTAATTGTGATAGGTTTAATTTTTTGGGATTCTTACCACACAAGAAAGGCAAGGAAACCTTGCTTAAAGAAATTATTGCAAGCGATGTTACAAGTATTTTTTTTGAGTCCACTCATCGTATTATTAAGAGCTTAGAAAAATTACAATCATTAGGATTCCAAGATAATAGAAATATGGCCGTAGCTCGTGAGCTTACAAAAAAATTTGAAACAATATATCGTGGAACCTTAAAAAGGGTTTTAAGTGATTTAAAGGGAGGAGTTACAAAAGGAGAGTTTGTAGTGATAATAGATAGAAGCTCCAAATAACAAATCTCAATAATCAAATAAATTACAATAACCAATATTCGAATTTTCAATTTATTGCATATTGTAATATGTGTATTATAAATAAAGAGTATTATGAATAAAGAACAAAACAAAATTTATATAACAACGCCTATTTATTATATCAATGACCGTCCTCACATTGGCCATGCTTATACTACTATAATTGCAGATGTACTCGCACGATATTATAGACAAAAAATAGGTAGTGATAATGTTTTCTTTTTGACTGGGACAGATGAGCATGGTGCAAAAATATCTGAAAGTGCAATAAAATATAATTTAGACACACAAGATTTTGCAGACATGATAAGTTCTGAGTTCTTTGAATCGTGGAAAAAATTAGATATTTCTAATAATGGTTTTATAAGAACAACAAGTGAAAAGCATAAAACTATTGTGCGCGATATTTTACTTAAACTAAAAGAATTAAAGACGCCAATTGGAAATGATGTATTATATGAATCAGAATATGAGGGTTTGTATTGCGTGGGATGTGAAAAATATATTTTAGAATCAGAGTTAATAGATGGAAAGTGTCCAGATCATAATAGAGTTCCTGAAAAGCTAAAAGAAAAAAATTGGTTTTTTAGATTGTCTGATTTTATTCCAAGTATTATAGAAAAAATAAAAAGCAATGAAATAGAAGTATTTCCCGAAACAAGAAAAAATGAAGTTCTTGGAATATTAGAAAAACAAAGTCTGCCAGATTTTTCTATTTCAAGATCTATAAAATCAGTTCCATGGGGAATAGATTTGCCTTGGGATGAAAATCAAAAATGTTATGTGTGGGTAGATGCGCTGTCAAATTATATTACAGCCCTTGATTATCCAGATGGTGAAAATTTTAAAAAGTTTTGGCCAGCTGATATTCAGCTTATGGCACTTGAAATATTGAAGTTTCATGCAATTTTTTGGCCAGCAATTCTTATGGCACTAGACTTACCACTTCCAAAGAAATTGGCAATTCATGGATTTTTTACAATAGATGACAAGAAGATGAGTAAGACGCTTGGTAATGTGATAAACCCAAATGATTTGGTAGAAAAGTATGGACCCGATGTAACAAAGTATCTTATTTTATCTCAATTTGGATTTGGGTCAGAGAGTGATATAAATGTGTCTGAGTTTCCAGCAAAGTATAATGCAGATTTAGTAAATGGGCTTGGGAATTTGGTAAATAGAACTACAAAAATGGTAGAGGATTATTTGA
Source organism: Candidatus Komeilibacteria bacterium S5_K13 (assembly GCA_019248485.1). GTDB lineage: Bacteria > Patescibacteriota > Patescibacteriia > UBA1558 > S5-K13 > S5-K13. Next base: position 30,262 of record JAEHGL010000014.1, read on the forward strand.
GTGGCAATGTTTATGAAAAATATGAAATCAGAGAGGATTCGCTTTTAGAGCTAGTGGGTGAAAACATAGAATGTCTAGATTTCAGAACAGCCCTTATTAATATAATGGCAACAATTAAATTAACAGATCAGTGGATAGATAAAGATAAGCCCTGGGAATTATCAAAATTAGAAGATGAGGAGTCTAAAATAAAGTTAGAAAAAGTATTAAATGCTTCTATAGTAAATTTATTAAGTATCGCCAACGCTTTAAAACCATTTATGCCAAATAAATCACAGGAAATTATAGACATATTAACAGCAGAAAAAATTGTAAAACCCGAGTTCCCACTATTTCCTAGAATAGGGTAGTTTGCGATTTGCCATTTTCTATTTTGTAATTTTGAAATTAATTTACTATTTGCTTAATTTCAATTGCCTTAGATCATGAGCTTAGGTCGAATGGTAAATAGCAAAATAATAAATCCACGGCATGCCGCCATGGCGTGCAATTGAAAATGAAAAATAATAAATAAAAAATATCATTATGAATTACATAGATATTATTATTCTTATTATCCTTGCCATATTTATTTTTGGAGGGGTAAAAAAGGGATTAGTTAGATCTATAGGGGAAATACTTGGAGTTTTTGTGTCAATTTATGTTGCTATAAACTTTTACGAAGTATGTTCTTCTTGGCTTGAAAATGCGGTGAGTTTTTTGCATGGAACAGTAACAGATATAGTAAGTGTTATATTATTGTTTATAGTAGTTAATATTGCGATTTCTGTTTTGGTGTATTTTATAGATAAAATATTTTCTCTGCCAATACTCAATTTTTTTAATCATTTACTCGGAGGAATATTTGGATTAATAGGGGGCGTAGTATTAATTGTAGTTTTGTTTTTTATATTTGCTTATTTTGGGATAGGTGTTGGTATGTTTGAAAATTCAAAAGCAATTCCTTATGTAGAAAAAGTTTCATTTTTTATAAAACCACTTTTACCACAAGATCTAAAAAGCGTTTCTATATCAGATTTCTTGGAAAATACATGGATTTATAATTTAAAAAATTCTATAAATAATTTGCCAGACGATATTAATAGTGTAGATAAACTGGTTGCATATTTACGAGAAAATGTTGGTATAGGAGAAAATATTATTTCCGATATTAAAGACTCTCAGTTTAAAGGAAAAACAAACTTGACTATAGAAGAAATAAAAACAAAACTTCAAGATTATTTGAACAATATCCAATAACTAAAATAATACCCAATAATCAATACTCAAATTACAGATAATAATCAATAGTCAATTTCTAATTTTCGATCATTGAATATTGTGATTTGGTGATTATCTGGAACTTGTTATTTGTTTATTGTTATTTATAAATATTATGTTAATAGATACTCATGCACATTTGAATTTTGAGGCATACGACAGCGACCTGGTAGATGTTGTTAAAAGATGTATTGACTTTCCTATGGTTGTAATAAATGTAGGATCACAGTTTGAAACATCAAAAAAAGCCGTAGAGCTTACAAAGCATAAAAATTTTTATAGTTCATTAGGACTTCATCCAATACATGTATTTGATGAAGATTTTATTTTGGAGGATTATCAAGCCTTGATTAACGATAACACCTCGACTTCGCTCAGTGCGCATTCGCGAGTTGTTGCTATAGGGGAAGCTGGTTTAGATTATTTTCATATAAAAGAAAAATCAATTCCTGTAGATGAGGTTATAAAAAAACAAAAAGATATTTTTATATGTCATATTGATTTAGCACGACAAAATAATTTACCCCTTATTTTGCACGGTAGAAATTCGCAGGAATTAAATACGTGTTATGGAGATATTTTTGGGATATTAAAAACAGAGGATTATTGTAGCGGTGTTGTTCATTGTTTTGGAGGAAATATTGACGAGGCAAGGATAGCTCTAAATTTAGAATTATATATTGGATTTACTGGTATAATTACATTTCCAAAAGCAGAAGATTTGCGTGAGGTTGTAAAATTTGTGCCACTTGATAGAATACTCATAGAAACAGACTCCCCATACTTAGCCCCTCAAGCAGTAAGAGGTCAAAGAAATGAGCCTATTTATGTAGAAGAAGTAGCAAAGGAAGTTGCAAGGATTAAAGGCTTAGAAATAGAGGAAGTAATAGATGCAACATGGAAAAATGCAAAAAACTTATTTAAAATTTAATTTAAAAACATATGCTAAACTATATTATATTAGTTTTACTCATCGTTCTTATGGGAATGATTTTTGTGTTACTAAAGAAAAAAGATATTGCAAAAGATGATCAATCTTTTTTGATGCTTCAGGGTCAGCTAAATGAGATGAGTAAGACATTGGACTCAAAGCTTAATGATTCAAATCAAATGATTCATTCAAAAATGACAGAGAGTCTAGACATTGTAAAAAACGTTACCCAAAGCCTTACAAAACTTGATGAGACAAATAAGCAGGTAATGGGCTTTGCGCAGCAGCTTCAATCACTAGAGAATATTTTGAAAAATCCAAAACAACGTGGAATTCTCGGTGAGTATTATTTGGAAACAGTTTTGAAAAATGTTCTTCCACCAAATTCATATCAGATGCAATACAAATTTAACAATGGAGAAATAGTTGACGCTGTAGTATTTGCAAAAGAAGGAATTATTCCAATCGATTCTAAGTTTTCACTAGAAAATTACAATAAAATACTAGACGCTCGAGATGATGGAGAAAAAGAAACTTTAGAAAAACTATTCAAGCAGGATTTGAAAAATCGTATTGATGAGACAAGTAAATATATTAGACCAAAAGAAAAAACAATGGAGTTTGCTTTTATGTTTATTCCATCTGAGGCAATTTATTATGACTTACTCGTAAACAAAGTTGGTGCGGTAAAAGTAAATACAAGAGACTTAATAGAGTATGCATTTCGCGAAAGAAAAGTAATCATTGTTTCTCCTACTACATTTTTGGCATATTTACAAACAGTTATGCAAGGTTTAAGAGCTCTTAAGATAGAAGAG